>CAYLSF010000580.1:0-5135 GCA_964385675.1 uncultured Saprospiraceae bacterium | reverse complement strand
CCCCAAAACCCCAAAACCCCGTGAACAATTATAACATCGTTAGCTGATTAAATTATAAATGGCTGATCTTCAGACACTTCACAGAGAGATTCAAGGCATAATAGAGAGTGGAAATAGGAAGAAAAGAGGCAGTTTCTTGTATTTATGATTATGCTAGGTCATTTTCGGACGGAGTAGCAAAAGTAGATAGATATAGTGATAAAAATGAAATTCACGAATTTATAGATAAAGAAGGAAATGTAATTCTTACATTTCAACTAAGTGATGAAGTAAACTCTAAAAACTATTATCGCGTCTTTGACTTCAAAGAAGGAATTGCTTTTGTATGTAAAAATGGCAAATATCTATTTACAGATAAAACGGGAAACCGCTGCGAAATGAAAGGCGGTTTAATCAATAAGAATGGACAAGAAATTATACCTTGTTTATTGGATGGTTTCTCAGGTTTCTCCAAAGGACTAGCCCCTGTAAAACTCAACGGCAAATGGGGCATACTCTATAACCCGACCAAAGCCCCTCCTTTTGCTACTCGGCTGGATTGGAAAGCCCCTGATCCTGATAATCATTATAAGGAATCGAAACCTTTTTTGACTAAAGAGCCGATGACTATACAACTACGGATAGAAGCAGAACGACGATTAACTTATGAAAATATTGAGGTTTATCTAAATGGTCGGGGGCATGAATTGGGGAAGTCGGGGAATCTACTGGACTATAAGGGAGAAAAGATTTGGCAGCTCGGAGCGTGAGTTTTTATGTTTTAGATGAATTACAATCGGGCTGTCATCGGCTTACTCGTGGGTCTTATATAAGTGCTTATTGATTTGGTTATCGGTTATCAGTTATCGGTTGTTACAGGTGATGGATTATTTTATTTGAATTTGAAAATTTTTAAATCAATACAAAATGATGAATTTTTTAAAAAAATGGTTGTGCCTAGTTCTTTTGGGAGGATTGCTGGGAACTACCGTGGTTTATGGTCAGGGGATTGTTGTAAATAATGCAGCGTATGACCAACTCCCTATGGTTAGTTTTAATGATGGAAAGGGCGGGAAAAGTTCTGAAATTAAACACAGTCCTTTGGTGACATTGAAGCAGTATGTCCCTAATGTGATACAGCAAAAGGGGGTGGCTTGTGGCCCTGCGGCATTTTGCTATTATGGTTTGACGATGGAGTATGCCGTTAAGTTGGATTTAGATAGTCGGCAATTGAATCAGTTGGCTTTTTCGTATATGTATGTATATAATCAAATCGAAAAGGAAAAGCAAAGAGAATGTGGCAATACTTCGCCAGAGGCAATTTGCAATTTTTTGATAAGCAAAGGAGATGTTTTTAGCAGTCAGTTTGATATGAAGCCTTGTGGTGTTCAGCCTAATCAAGCGTTAATGGCTAAAGCAATGCAATATCGGATAAAAAAACATTCTAAGGTGTTTGAGCGAATGGCTGAGCGTGATAAGAAACTCGAACAAATGCAATCTAACTTGCTTTCTGGTCGCCCTGTGGTGATTGTGTTGGATCAGTTTCATGGATTTAAGCAGCAAGGGGACTTTTTTAAATATGTAAAGCGTCCTGAAAATAGCGAGGCACATGCTATGGTGGTGATAGGGTATGATAATTATAAAGAGGCATTTGAAGTGGTCAATTCGCATGGTAAAGACTGGGGCAAGGGCGGTTTTTCTTATATTAAATATGATGATTTTATCAAGCACTGCTCTTGGGCATATACATTACATGTGGATATCAGAATGGAAGAAAATGGAGAGAATGCCTTGACGGCTAAAGCCTTACATTATCAGGGAAGTTTTGAGCTACAGAAGATGTTCCGATTTAAAGCCCCTAAAGTATTGGCTGCTCAAAAGACGGGTGCCTATACTTATAAACCTACAGATAAGGATTGGCAGTATGGGAATATTTTTCAACTTTCTCTAAAAAAGGCAAAGGAAGGGCAAGCAGTCTATGTCTTTAGTATAGACAAGAAAGGAGCTAATATACATTGGCCTCGTTCTCTGAGTGCTTCTGATGCGGACACTAGTTTTCACAATACCAAATTTGTAGGAGCAGGTGAAGTCCCTTATGTGCCTTATGAAGCCTGTGAATTGGTGATACCTGGGAATGGTAATGTATTATTTCGTCAAGCGACTGAGGACCATGTGATTGTCTTATTTACCCACAAGGAAATTAATAATTTTGCTCAACGGGTACTTAAAGTCAACAGAGGGATAGGAAGCATTGAGCAGCGGTTTGAGCATGGTTTTGGGGATTTGATTATTCCGCACAAAGAGATTAATTATAAAAGTGATAAAATTGCCTTTACGGCTTCTACGGATAATGAGGAAGGGGTCATTCCTATTATTCTTACGATTGATGGGCAGTAATTGGCAGAAAAAATCGTGATTGTTTTTAGAGGATGCAGGTGACTTTTGGGTTGTCTGTGTCCTTTTTTTTGGTTTGGGAGGTTAGTAATAAAAAAATCAGATAAAAAAGGACTATTTTGATTTTTAAAATGACGCTTTTTGTCTAAATTTGAAATTAGCTCCCTGAGTGAATTGGGGACAAGTATTCAAAACATCAGCGAATTATCCCAATGGAAGAAAATAAATATTTATATAAATCGAAGGAATACCAAAAAGCAGTAGAATACTTAAATAAAGTGGATGAAAAGACGAATAATGTGGAGGTTCACAATATGTATTATGCGGTATTACTCTATATGAAACATCTGGTTTCCTTATTCTTTTCGCACCCTGATGTGATGGACACCTTTTTATTAGAACATTACGAGACGTACCAATTGCCCACACATGTTGGTTTATTTTCTGTATTTCATAAATTCGTACGATATTACAAAGTTATCCCTTATAAACAACGGACGTTCATTTACAATAGAATGAATATCATGAAGGAAGAGCGAGTAAAAGCAGCCTATACACAAGACTTGATTGATGATAAAGTACTAGAAGATGCTAAAGTACTATCTATGAACGTATTAAATCATCTTTTGGAAACGGAATACCTTATCCAACAAAAAATAAGTCAACATAAACTGAAACGAATTTACGATGTGGACTATATTACTAAAGAGACCTGGTCGTTTGTAGATAAGGCGGAAAAATTTATTACGATTAAGCAATATCCCAATAAAAAACATTCTAAAAAATAATTTTATCACTAGATATGATAAATCCAAAAATATTGATTGCCTCTTATGTTACGCCTTTTTTTAAGGAATTTCCAGATATGGTTATTGAGCATCGATTGGGTACAGATACGCATTATCTATTATTGCCGTCTGATGAAGGCGAACATTTGGAAAATTTAATAGAAGAAGTTGTAGATAGGTTTAACTATCAAGAGGAGGGAGCAATATTATGTGTTTTTGCACCTTCTGAAACGGAACGAACATTGCTTAATCACGTCCCTTTAGTTGGTCAATATAATAAAAATACGCCTTTTCCTGCACCAATGTCTAGTACGTTATCCGATTCAAAGCCAGAGCCTAGAAGCTCAAAAAATAACTGGTCATCATTGGGCTTAATGCTATTAGCTGCCCTTGTGGTATGGTGGGTAATACCCTCTAATGAGGGGGTAGAAGATGTAGTAGAAGATGTGGGTGGAGAACAAACACAACAACAAATACTTGAAGAAAATCCTTTTCAGGAAGAATCACAAAATCCTACTGTAAATAGTCAAGAGACCGAACGCAATGAAGATAGCCTAATATTTGCCAAACGCATCAAAGCTTTAGAAGAAGACCTAGCCGACAAAGCAGCAACGCTACAAGAAAAAGATAAAATTATCAGTGATTACGCCTTAGCCGAAGAAAAAGCCAAGCAAGATAAGACCTATGCCAATTTACCAAGTACAATAGTACGAGCAGCGGACATCAAAGAAGGTATGCTACTCAAAAGCCCTACACAACAGATTCAGCTTAATAATATCACTATCAACCAAACCCAAATCCAATTTACTTATACCCAGAATGGTACAACTCAAAACGGACGACTCCAGCTTGATGCCGAACTCGTCCGCTTAGAAGGACTAGGAGCAGGACTGTGTTATAAAACAGAAGAGGAGAAAGTGGTGTTTTACCTTCTGCCTGAGCGAGGGAGCGTAATGCGGTTTGTGGAAGAGTAGTTAAATACGGATATCTTTCTAAAGAAAATTAATACAAAAATTATAATGGCTGATTTAACTGTTAGCGAAACAGATAAATCAGCCATTATAATTTTTTAATACTTATAGATTTCTAATTTATTATCTAAGGTAGAGTGAAAAGTAGGGTGTTGTTCTGGGTGATTAACTGATTTATTAAGTTTTGGCACTCTTTTTTTTAAGTGATTTGCAAGCTCTTGTAGGGATATTAAGCCATTATTATTTGCATCTGCTTTTCCTTCTCTTAGAGCTTCTATCAAAGCTTCTGTAAATGAGCCATTTTCCCAGTTTTCATGTTCCCAGCTTTCTTCTTCACTACTAGAGGTGAAAATTGACCAACCTTCTTGTGGACGAAGCAATCTTTTTAAAGCTTCAGCGGTGGCTTTTGCTTCACTCGTCCTGCTTGCAAGTAATTTACTAGGGTCTTGTACGCCACTATGACAAGCATCTATAAATAAGAGTTTTTTACATTTTACATCTTTTAAAATTTCAAAAATTTCATCTAAAGCTATAGCTGTTCTCTTTAGAGCTTCTTTATTAAATCCATAAGCTTGAAGGTAAAATTTTCCCTCTTCTGAGGCATAACCATGTGAAGAAAAATAAAGTATTATTAAATCTCGCTCTGTGATTTCTTTTTTGTCATATTGATATTTTAAGTCTTTTAATAAAAGTTCGATTTTTTCAGCTTCAGCGTCTTCGCCCAATAATGGTTGTATAATTGTATTTTTATATAAGGCATGTGTATCTAAAAGTTTCTGTATATCATGAGCATCTTTTTGTGGGTACTTTAAATTACTATTAACACCTACTGTGAGTAAATGAAGGTTAATTTTTTCAGGGTTATATTGTATCATTAAAGGAATACTCCGATCAACAACTTGCCCATTTTTAGATACAACAACTTGAATTTTGTAAACCCCTTTATCATTAAAGGTTAATTCATCTTTATATTGCGTGCTTTGCTTCTGTTTGGTAAATTCTT
>CAYLSF010000579.1:0-5135 GCA_964385675.1 uncultured Saprospiraceae bacterium | reverse complement strand
AGTCAAAATGATGTTTGATATATGAAGGACGTATTTAACATAAAGCCTCACCAAATGCAGCAATTCTTCATCCTACTTTCAATAAGTATTCTGTGTTTTGTGGTTATTCAAGCCTGTGATGAAATAGTAGAAGAAAGCTTTGAGATTTCTGCTGATGGACTTCACTACAAATTTCACAACAACAATGAAGATGAAATCCGACCAGCTGTAGGCGATGAAATCACTTACAGTATCGTGATGCGAAAGAGAGATAGCATTTTATTCTCTTCTTATGATACAAGAGAACACAAGAAACGCACCATGCCATTATCCCCTAAGAAGAATCCTATTCTTCAGGCGTTCAAGATGATGGGTTTACATGATAGTATCACTCTAGCTTTATTTGTCGATTCTTTGCCTAAGCGAATGACTAAAAACTTTAGGTCTGGAGATACAATGCTTGTTGATTTAAAAATTTTAGATATTCGTAAAAAAGAAACTGTCGATAAAGAATTGGTCGAGTTAAAAGCAAAAGCACAGCGAGTTAATAAAAATATTAAAGGACATATTAAAAAGTATCTTTCTGGTCAATTGGATTTTGAATCTACCAACTCAGGACTCCGCTATGTTGTTGAACAAAAAGGTCAAGGTAAATCTCCAAAAGTTGGTGAAAAAGTAGATATACATTTTGCTGGATTCTTAAATAACGGAGAAGAATTTATTTCTTCCTTTCGCAAAGGAGAATCGGTTTCATTTCCTGTTGGAAAAGGGTATGTGGTAAAAGGATTGGATGAAGGTTTACAATTATTAAAAGAAGGCGGTAAAGCAACGCTATTTGTTCCTTACAAACTAGGATATGGTGAAAAAGGATATGCACCAAACATTCCTGAGCGAGCGGAATTAATCATTTATGTAGAAATGTTGAAGGTTTATCGTTAGTCTTTTAATTCATCCTTTATTCAAATAAAAGTTACAATTTTAAGCATTTACATATATATTTTTCATACTGATTCATCATTATACCACTCAACATTTTCCCACACTAACTGTTGGTATAATCATTTTAATTACAACTTTCGAAGCAGAATATTCAATATTCAATCTTGTAAAACAATCGTAATTACTTAAAAAAACGTAGTTTTACGGCTTATTTATTAGGAGTTAGATAATTATTTCTAACGCCTAATCAGTAATACACAATTAATAAAAATATGAGTTCGACAGCCTCTAAACCAATGGTGGGAATTGATGATATGGCACTTTATGTGCCAAGTATTTATTTTGATATAAAAGATTTAGCTGAAGCAAGACAATTAGAATATGCAAAATTAAATAGGGGCTTAGGCTTGTCTGCTATGGCTATCACAGATGTTCATGAGGACTCTGCAACCATGGCTGCAAATGCAGTAGCAGAACTGATTGATAAAAATAATATTGACCCCAAATCCATAGGACGTATCTATCTAGGAACTGAATCAGCCTTAGATGGCTCAAAACCGACAGCAACTTATGCCCTTGAAATGCTAAGAAATAGGTATGCTACTGAGTTTGGAGCAGACTGCTTTTTAAATTGTGATGTGGTAGATTTGACTTTTGCTTGTATTGGAGGAGTAGATGCCCTACAAAATACATTGGATTGGGTTAGTGGTGGAGCTGATAGATTAGGAATTGTGGTTT
The DNA here is from genome assembly GCA_964385675.1 of uncultured Saprospiraceae bacterium. Classification (GTDB taxonomy): domain Bacteria; phylum Bacteroidota; class Bacteroidia; order Chitinophagales; family Saprospiraceae; genus CAYLSF01. The sequence goes on along the minus strand of CAYLSF010000579.1, from coordinate 3,479 downwards.
GTTCTGATAATGCCAAATATGAGTTGGGTTCTACAGGAGAATACACACAAGGAGCGGGTGCTATTGCTTTGATGGTTAAACAAAACCCAAGATTGCTAGCTATCAAAGATATATGGGGTGTAGCAACTATGGGAGTTCATGATTTTTATAAGCCATTACGTAGAGCATCTAAAGCACAAATTATAGAAGAAGTGTTAGATATGGTGGGTGTGAAAAATGGTGGCGTACAGCACTTAATGGATAAATTATTTGAAACCATTCAGGTCAATGGTATTTTAGATACTAATGAGCAAAGTTTAACATTACACAAAGAAACACCTGTATTTGATGGACAATATTCTAATCAATGTTATCAGGATAGAATGATAGAAGCCTATCAACACTTTACGAAAAAGGCAGTCCATAAAGGGGCATTTGAGGCTTTACAAACTCCATTTAATACTTGGGAACGATTGGTATTTCATTTACCTTATGCTTTTCATGCTAAAAGAGTTTTCGTAGGGTTATTTGTAGAAGAACTGAAACGTCAAGGTAAATTTGAAGCCTTCGCAGCAGAGCATAATATAGAAATTCCAAATGCTGCTGACTTTGATACCGATAAAGCCTATCAGAAAGCAGTAAATTGGTGCAATAAAGCTGTTTCAAAAACGCCTGTCTATAAAGCATTAGTTACTCAAAAGATTGAAAAAGGACAACGAGCGTCTAGCGATATTGGTAATATGTATACTTGTTCTATCTTTTTAGCTTTAATGAGTACATTAGATGCTGATTTGACAGATAATAAGGATTTAAATAATCAATCTTTAGGATTCTTTGCTTATGGTAGTGGCTCTAAGTCCAAAGTTTTTGAAGGCGTTGTACAAGAAGGATGGAAAACAATTACTGAAAAATTCCAATTGCAGCAAAAGCTAAAGGCTAGAAAAGCTATTAATTACGAGCAATATCAAAGCCTTCATAGAGGTATGCAAAATAAGAGTGTAGTTGAACCGAAAGGTGAATTTGCTTTAGTAGAAATTGGACAAGAAGGTGTAACAGAAGGAGCAAGATATTATAATTGGATTAGATAGTATTTGCGACAATTGGTAATCGTATTGGTGTTATCAATATTTGACAATCATTAATACGATTGTCGAAAGTCGATTGTCCATTGTTGAAAGTCGAGAAAAAAATTGAAACGTAAAAAATTAGAAGTCATATACGAAGACAATCATTTGATTGCCGTCAATAAACCTGCGGGGTATCTCGTACAAGGAGATGCAACAGGTGACTTGCCATTGATTGAAATCGTCAAACGATATATTAAACATAAATACAATAAGCCTGGCAATGTTTACCTAGGCTTAATACATAGATTGGATAGACCTGTAAGTGGAGCAGTTGTTTTTGCAAAAACGAGTAAGGCACTCACTCGTATGAATGACTTATTTAAAACAGGTAAAGTTAAAAAAGTCTATTTAGCTATTTCGCCTGAGCGTCCAAAGCCTATGGAGGGGGAGTTAGTTCATTTCTTAGTCAAGAATAAGGAAAAGAATTTTACCAATGCCTACCTAAAACCTAAAGTAAAAGGAGCTAAAAAATCCGTTTTAAATTATCAATTATTGGCTTCTATTGGAAATCATCACTTGATAGAAGTCCATCCAAAAACGGGAAGACCACACCAAATTAGAGTACAATTGGCCAAATTAGGAAGTGTAATTAGAGGGGATTTAAAGTATGGAGCTAATCAAAAAAATATGGATGGTCGGATTCATTTACATAGTAAAAGTTTAACCTTCACACATCCTACTACAAAGGAAACTATTACTATTGAAGCCTCTATTCCTAAAGAACAACTTTGGAATCAATTTGAGGGGTTTTAAAGTTGATTATCTGTTATTGGTTGTCCGTTCTTTATTAAAAAAATAAAGAACGGACAACCAATAACAGATAACTAACTAACCAACCTCATCGCTGAAAAATAAAATTAATTTTATCACATTTTTGAAGATTTGCATTTAATACAACCCATTCCTTTGGGGCTCTTTCTCCTGTCACAGCTACGGTAGCTGTAGCAAATCCCAATTTTCCTTGACTATGTGCATACAGCACTAAATGATTATATCCTCTTGGATTAATAGAAATATTAAAATATTGAGGTTCTGCGGTCAGATTAAAATTCTTTAAAATACACTCTCCATTATAATATAAGGAAATTGTATCACCATCCACATCTTGCCCATCCCACACGGCTATTTCTATATTATTATCTCTAACAACGACGTCACTTCCTTCTTTAATTAAGCGTCTGCCCAAAAAATTGATATTGCTTTTAATACCTTCGCCATATTCAGATTTTTTCTCTGCCTTCTTATTCTCCTTCTTACGCTTACGAGACTTCTTCTTTGAACGCTTCTTTTTCTTTTTAGACTTAGCACTCACTCGTTTTTTACTGATAATAGCAGGTGCTGCTTTAGGCGTATCTGATTGATTATTATCAATAATCGAGACTCCCTTAGCCTGATTTTCAGATGGATTTGGAATATTATCAGAAGGGGCTACAAATGCTAATGGCGTATCTGCCTTATCGTTTTCTACTTTAAAAATTCCCTTACCAGCAGTACCTACCCAAATATGATTATCATAATCCACAGCTAAACAAAGTGCTTTTGAGCTAGTGAATCCACTTTGACGATCATAAATAGAAAAAATACCATCACTAAGACTATACTTAGCAATGACATTAGAAGCGATCCATAAGTTGCCAGATTGATCAAATACTATATCATTTACTTTTTGCTTTGCCAGTTTTCCCTTTAAGCGAATAGGACTCCATGATTTATTATCATATTTCCATAATTGACCTTCGCCTGCTGCCCAAATCTGATTTCTATATTGCGTTAATGCCGTTATATTAACATCATCTAGATGATTATCCCATTTTGCACCATTATAAGTAGCAATTCCTTTCTCATTGGCTATCCACCTTTTGCCTTGTTGGTCAATGACAATTTTATTCACATTATTACTTCCCAAAGTTGAATTAACTTTCGTGTAATGCTTGGTTTCTCCTTCTGAAAATAAGGATAATTTATACAATCCATTTCGAGTTCCTATCCAAACTGCTTTTTCTATCACTCCTAGACTTCTAATAACATCCTGCTCTTTGATGCCTGTTGAAAAAACTTGATTATCAGAAGTTAGGGTCAATTTATTAGAATAAAGACCTACCCATCCGTTTCCTGATCTATCCATACACAAAGCACTCACTCCTCGTTTTGAAATTCGTTCTTCATCAATATCAAAACTTTGAAGTTTGTATAATCCATCTTCAGTACCAGCCCAAACCGTATTATCTTCATCTACTAATAAACTATTTACAGGGGTAGATTTTAGTTTAGCATACTGTTTAACAAGGTTATCTTGTCCATACAATATAGAAATTGTAAAAAAACAAATTAGAAGTAAGTAGAAATTTTTGAGTATCATAGTAATATGGATGA
>CAYLSF010000578.1:0-5136 GCA_964385675.1 uncultured Saprospiraceae bacterium | reverse complement strand
GGGAAGGAAGAAACTAGAAAAGTGGTTTCATACTTATGAAATCAAGATACTTTTATTTTATATTATAAGTCTTCTAAGGTTGAGTTGAATAAAGACGACGGGAGCAATGAAAAAGTAAATATTTCAGTGAATAATTTATTAATCATACTTTCAACATTCATTCTAGGTTTAGCCAAAGGAGGGCTAAAAGGAATTACGCCTGCTGCCATTATACTAATGACATTAGTTTTCAGTGCAAAAACATCCATGGGCATCATTGTTCCGCTATTAATAGTAGGAGATATAATGGCATTGTTATATTACAAGAATTATATCAAACTAGAGTATGTAAAAAGCTTTTTACCAAGTGTGCTTGCTGGATTATTTATAGGGGGATGGATAGGTAAAGAGATGTCAGAGCAGTTTTTAGGGAAATGGATAGCGGTATTAATCGTATTGAGTCTAATTATACTTTGGTTATGGGAAAATTATCTAAAAGAAAGAACGGTACAATCTCCAGTACTAAATGCGATATTAGGAATAGGAGCAGGTTTTTATTCTATGATAGGAAATTTTGCGGGTGCTTTTGCCAATATTTATTTTTTAATGACTCGACTGCCTAAGAATGAATTAATCGGGACAGCTACTTTTATCTTCTTTATTGCCAATATCCTTAAAGTACCCTTTCACATCTGGATTTGGAATTCTATTAGTGTTGAAACTTTATATATCGACCTTTGGCTAATTCCTATTATGATCATAGGATTTTACTCAGGTACAGTAATTATAAAAAACATTAGTGAAATATGGTTTCGTCGTTTTTTGTATCTAGTTACGATTGTAGGAATGGTCATTATCTTTTTGAAATAAGGATAGAGGACTCAACGAAAAGAATTTAAATTAAGAAGCCACTTGCGTGATTACACAAATGGCTCTTTTCTTTGTGGTGCCTCCCAGAATCGAACTGGGGACACATGGATTTTCAGTCCATTGCTCTACCAACTGAGCTAAGGCACCTCCTGCTTTTGAAAGCGATGCAAAGGTATAACCTTTTTAGATTATTACCAATATTTCAAATAAAATTTATCGCTTTTTTATCAAAAAAATTTACTCGCCATTGCGATTATTTGATGCAGTAACTATAAAAGAGATTTAGAAGTTCCTGAAATTTGATTTTTGTCCGTTGTTCGTTAGATTTAATTTATGAAGTATTGGTTGTATCTTAGAAATCTTTTTCAACACGTCAACACGTCAACACGTCAACACGTCAACACATGATACAACTAATAGGAATACCGTATGATGCCAACTCTTCTTTTTTAAAAGGAGCAGCGTATGCACCGCAACGCATTCGTTTGATGGAGCGAGAAGGTTCTGCTAATATTTATGCTGAAAATGGATTAGCTATTCAAGAAGGTACAATCTATCAAGATAACGGGGATATAACATTTGAAACCACTAATACAAAAGCTGCTTTTCAAACGATACAAAATTCCATTCATCAATTATTAGAAAAAGGAGATAAAGTTATTGCTTATGGAGGGGATCATTCTGTGAGTTATCCTATTATTGATGTGATTGCTAATCACTATGAAGGATTAAATATTCTACATCTGGATGCTCATACCGATTTGTATAATAATTTTGATGATAACCCATATTCTCATGCTTCGCCTTTTGCTCGACTCATGGAGACTGGAAAAATTAATTCCTTGATACAAGTCGGGATTCGGACATTGACGACACATCAAAGAGAACAAGCAGAACGATTTGGTGTGCGTATCATAGAAATGAAGGATTTTAATTTGGACTTTTTAAAAACCTTAAAAACTCCTTTATATATTTCTTTGGATTTGGATGTACTAGATCCAGCTTTTGTACCTGGCGTATCGCATCATGAACCGGGAGGTATGACAACTAGGGAAATAATTAATCTAATTCAGCAAATTGAGGTGGAAGTAGTAGGTGCTGATATTGTGGAATATAATCCGATGAGGGATGTACATAATATGACAGCTATGGTAGCGTATAAGTTATTTAAGGAGTTGGTGAGTATGCTATATTCAAAAAGGTGAGGGAATGATTTAATTCGCTCACCTTTTATCGCTACTGAGGTTTATTTCTTTGATTTAGTCTTAGTCCCTTTTTTAGCTTTCTTGCTCTTTTTGACTTTAGCCTTTTTAGCTACTTTATTACTACCTTTCTTAGCGTCAGCTTTTTTCACCTTCTTGACTTTTTTAGCCTTTTTAGGTTTAGTTGCTTTAACCTTTTCAGCTTTCTTAGCCTTCTTACCTTTCTTCACTTTTACCACTTCATCAGTAACAGCTTTTCCTTTAGCAGTCTTTTTAGATTTTTTACCCATATTATTCAGTATTGTTTTTAGTAAATAGTAGCTGGATATTTCAACTACTTAATAATTATTAAATATTAAGTTAACGTAAAATTAACATTAAAATAATTAATCAAAGCCTGATTCATGTTAAATCCTTCCTTTTGAATAAAATTAATTGTCTGAAAATTGGAATGTTGAAAAGAATAGATGAATTAAGGTAGGCAGTTGAATATACAACTTCAAATTTCAATGTAAATCATATAATACTGGATTTCCTTTATAGCTTATCAATCTTTGTTGCACACAAAAACTAATTCCTACTTTCCATGTTAAAGAAAATATTTACTTTTACAGCCGTTTTTTCAGAATTGAAATTTTGAAGATTAGATTTTTTAAAATTGTATGTCTAAGCTAAAGCAATATGTATTAAGCCTTCGCTCTTTTAGAGTGTGGCATCGTTATACAGGAATTATCCTACTAGTTATTGTTTTAATTAGTAGTATAACGGGTATTTTATTAGCTTGGAAAAAAGATTTTGATGTACTACAGCCTCCTACTCAAAAAGGAGTTAGTAAAGATTTATCCACCTGGAAACCACTGCATGAATTAGCAGAAACCGCTCAATTGGCACTTGTAGAAGCTCATCCAGAGCAATCCGAAAATCCTATTGATAGAATGGATGCTCGTCCTAAAAAGGGAATTGTAAAGGTTTTATTTAAAAAGGGATATTGGGAAGTGCAGCTAGATGGAACAAGTGGAGAAGTGAAGTCAATCGCAAAACGTCATGCAGATTGGATAGAGCATCTACACGATGGTTCTATTATTAGCGACTTTTTTAAATTACTCTCCATGAATACCTTAGGGTTTGGATTGATCTTATTATTAGGCTCGGGATTCTGGTTATGGTATGGCCCTAAACGGATACGAAAACTCAAACAACAAAAAGCAAAATCAAATGCGAGATAATCAAGTTTTGTGGGAAGATGAGTATTTAATTGCAGTGTATAAACCATCTACACTACCTGTACAACCTGATAAAACGGGTAATAATAGTCTGTTGAAGGTGGTGAAGCGGTATTGTAAATCCAATATTTACTTAATCAATCGTTTGGATAGACCTGCAAGTGGGGTAGTGCTTTTTGCCAAAAGAAAATCTATTGCGGCAGCACTAACTGAACAATTAAAAAACAGGACGGTCATTAAAACGTATCTAGCAGTAACCCCCAAAACAGAAATCGCTCCTAAAAATAAACTAATTCACCACATAAGAAAAGATGGTAAAACCAACCGTTCTTTTGCCTTTGATAAACCCTTACATCATACTCAAAAAGCGGAATTGGACTACGAAATTATTGCAAGTATTGAGCGGTATCAATTATTAAAAATTAATCTCATTACAGGACGACATCATCAAATACGTGCTCAATTATCTGCACTAAAATCTCCAATAAAAGGCGATGTAAAATATGGATTCAAACGAGGAAATAGAGATCGTTCTATTCACTTACACGCATGGAAAATTCAGTTTGAGCATCCTTTTGATAACTATACCGTTGAGGTAGAAGCTCCTCTTCCTGACGATACAGTTTGGCAAGCTTTTGACTTTTGACATTTCTCTCTCATTTCCATCATTTAAAAAATGTAAATTGACCATCTAATTTGCATCTTTTATGAAAAAAATAATTCGTACTCCAATAGTATTGCTATTGCCCCTATTTCTTATGTCGGCGTGCCAAAGTGCTAAAATCGCTAAAATACTAACAGCAGGCTCTGTGTTAGAGCAAAATTTTACAAAAACGATTCCTTTTGAATATTATAGAAATTGGATTATTGTTGAAGCTAAAGTAAATAATACTCCTAAAACCTATCGTTTTATGGTTGATACAGGTGCACCTAATGTTATTTCTAGGCGGCTAGCCGAAGAATTGGGTATAGAAAGTATTGCAGAAGATAAGGTAGGTAGTTCCACAGGTGTAACACAAAAAAATGAATTTGCTAAGATAGCATCCGTTACCATAGGAGACTTACATTTTCAAAATATGGGGGCTGTTATTATGGATTTTAATACTTCACCCGATATTCAATGTTTAGGTATTGAAGTAGATGGTTTAATTGGTAGTAACCTAATGCGTACAGCAATTTGGCAAATTGATTATGATAATCAAACTATGACTGTAACAGATAATCGAAATCAGTTAAAACATCTTGATGGTTATCAATTTCCTTTCAAGCCTTCTACACAGGGTACACCTAATTTTCAATTAAAATTAGCAGATTCCTTAGTGGTAAAAGTAGGGTTTGATACAGGCAAAGCAGGTGGTATTTCTATGCCTCCTAGCACTTTAGAGGTATTAGAAAAGATTAGTAACAATAATAAGATAGCCTATTATGGCGAAGTGGCTTCAGGAATTTATGGAACCGTACGGGATACAGCACAACTTGTACAAGTAGAAGGCGTACAGATTGGTAAATTGAGATTAGATACCTTTCCTATTTCATTTAAAAGACAAAGACGAGGACTAGTTGGTAATAATTTTCTGAAACACTTTATTGTAACGATTGATTGGTTTCAAAAGAATATCACCCTAACTAAATCATTAAATTATGATTTGAAAAGTGAATATAATTCTTTTGGCTTTGGCTATACACTAGAAGATGGTCAAGCAAAAGTGAGTATTATTTTTGAAGACTCTGAGTTGGATAAAGCAGATATTACTACGGGAACACGCATTAAATCAATTAATGGTGTCAATCTAATGAATATTCCTTTGGAGAAATATTGTAATTATAAGAATAATAAATTATTAGGTGAAGATGTAGCGTCA
>CAYLSF010000577.1:0-5142 GCA_964385675.1 uncultured Saprospiraceae bacterium | reverse complement strand
TAATCTACATGCTTATAGCCTACACTATAAGCTACTTCCTTCGTAGAATGTGCATTTCCTTTTTCAATCATAATTCTAGCGGTTTGCAAACGCAATTCTTTGATATATTCATTGACGGTCAATCCTGTTATCCGCTTGGTATGCCTGAATAACTTAGAACGACTCACATTCATATGTTGAGCAATTTTATCTGCTGTTAAATTGAAATCAGTGATGTGTTCAGTGGTAACTTTTTCCAATTCTTCTAGCCACTCAGTATCTTGAGGTGTATATTTCAATGTTTTATTCGGTTTGATTTCTTGGGCTTCACCGTATTGTATTTCCTTTCGATTATTATAGTTTGAAACCAAATTATTTACTCTCACAATTAATTCGTTATTCAAAAAAGGTTTAAGCATATAATCATCCACACCAATACGCAGTGCCCTGAGTTTATCTTGTATATCTGCTCGGGCAGTCAACATCATTACAGGAATATGACGAAAGGCATCACTACTTTTGAGTGCTTCTATCAATTGGAAACCATCCATGATAGGCATCATAACATCTGAGATGATTAAAGAAGGCAATTCCTTCATGTTATGGAGTTGGTCTAATGCCGCTTGACCATTTTCAACCGCTATAATATTATACTTATCATTGAGTAAAGACATAATAAAATCTCTTAGGTCGTAGTTATCTTCTACCAAAAGAATCGTATTGGCATCCTTAGGTTTACTATGGTCATTATCATTCACAGCTATTAGATCGTCGTGTGATTCAGTTATTTGGGATGTGTTATGAATGGCAGTTAGTACGTCTGTATCCATTGCTCCCAATACTTCTTTTTTAGGAAATTCAAAGTAGAATGTGCTACCTTTTCCCGAGGTGTTCGGACTTTCAGCCCAAGTTTTCCCACTCATAAGGTCTGCATATTCTTTGCAAAGCGAAAGACCGATACCTGTACCACTTGTGTAATGGCTAACTTCTTCAATTAGTGTATCCGTATCCAACCTTTGGATTTGATAAAAACGTTCAAATACCATCGCCAATTGGTTTTCTGGAATACCGATGCCCGTATCAGATACAGCGACTTGTAATCTATTGCCCAAATCATAAATACTTACGGTAATCGAACCGTTATTAGGTGTAAATTTTATAGCATTGGAGATGAAGTTGTTGAGTATTTTTTCAAATTTGTCAGTATCTATTTTTATCTGTAATCCAGCCTTTGGCTGATATTCTAAATTGAGTTCAATATTTTTAGATTGTGCATATGTTTCAAAATTGGAAATGAGTCTTCTTACCAATCCGTAGAAAATTTGAGAACTTTCATTTAGGGTCAGTTGGCTAGATTTGAGTTTAGTTAAATCAAGAATTTGATTAATAAGACGCTGCAATAGTTTTGTATTTTTAAAAGCACGTTTTGCCATTTTTTTCCCTTTCACACTGAGTTGTTCGTCTTGTATAATAGCTGAAATAGGGCCTTGAATCAATGTTAGTGGTGTCCTAAATTCATGCGATACATTGGCAAAAAAGCGTGTTTTGGCTTCTTCTAAGAGTTTGATATGCTTGACTTCTGCTAGTTCTTGACTAGTTTCTGCTAATTCTTTTGTGCGCTCTTGTACTTTTTGTTCGAGTATATCGTTTTGATGTTTTTTGAAATTATTGGCTCTTTTCTGTAAAAAAGCAATCACACCCATCAATAATGCAGCGAATAATCCTACTATACCCAATATGGTTCGTTGTTTACTGATGATAACTTGCTGTTGTTGCTTTGCTTTGAGCGTTGCATTTTCTAAATCTTTTTCTTTGATTTGATACTTTATTTCTAGCTCTTCTAATAAAGCTGTTTTGGTTAGTGTATCTACTTTTTCAAAAAAATGGATTAATTGCTCACTGTATTCATAAGCTTTATCATATTGACCGATAGCAGCATAGCTTTCACAAATAATACGAAGGGCTTGGGATTCATAATAAAAATGGAGTTCTTGCTTAGTTGAAACGAGTGGTTCTGCTATTTCTATAGCTTTTTTATAGTTTTTTCTAAGTAAATAATGTTCCGCAAAATCCGCTTGTATTGAACATATATCAGGTTTCATACTACTAGCTTTTATATACATTTTTTCTGCTAAATCAAATTGTCGCTTTTTATCATAATACTTAGCTTTTACTTGAAAAGCCAAAGGCAAACTATAGCGATCCTCTTTTAATATCTCTATTGCTTTATTGATACATTGAGCTGCACTATCCACAGTACTCTCATCAGATACATATATGTCACCTAACATGCTATAACTATTACCTAGAATAAATTTATCCCGTGGCTTTAATAGAATTAATTTCCTTAAATAGTTAGACGATTTATAAAAATCTTTCATATCATAGTAACAGCAAGCTATGCTATATAAATATTCAGCTTCTTTGTCAGGGAAATAGCTAATGGCTATTTCTAATGCTTTTTGAAAGTAGGACACTGCAACATGGAACTGCCCCATCATTTGGTAGTACCTTCCAAAATTCCGAGCAGCTCTTAACTGATATGTTTTATTATTCAATTTTTGAGCTAAATGGGAGGTAACCGTTGCATGATACTTCAATGTATCATAGTTTTCAATGGATTTAATAGTACGCATTGCATTAAAAAAATATAAGTTATGCACCTTCATGAGGCCTATTTCATATTGTACTTTTTCGCTTTCCTGTGCAATGAGATTAAGATACTTCCGCTGCTTTTTATAATTGTTGTTATATAATAAGGCAATATCTATATAGTACTCAATCTTAGAAGTATCAGTTTGCGTTTGCTCCACTAACCGTAGAATGCTATCGACTTTTTGTTCTATCGTTTGAGCGAATACAGCATTAATATATAGCAATCCGTTTAATGTTATTATTATTTTTAATATCAGTTTTTTATTCATTATTCAGTTTTGGTATTGTAAGTTAGAAGTCCTATGCTTTATCATATAAGTCCATAGATAGTATTACATTAAATTACTCTGTTGTTTAAAAATATATTGGAAACTAGTTGTAGTGTTCTATTCAAAAAATACGTAGGATTGAAATTTAGAAATGTGTGAAAAAATATTATTCACAATTTGACTAGTGATGATTAGGCAGTGTATTATTCTATTGATTTTCTTTTTTCTAAAAATACATCTATTCCAAATTTTAAGTGTAAAAAATAAATGTAAAATTCAGGTTTGAACCAATTTTAGGCGCGATTGAACTGATTTTGGGTGGCGTGACACCATTTTGGGTTTGGTTAAACTGATATTGCGAACTGTCTATTCTTACTTTTGATACAACACAAAGAGAGAACCCATTCAATACTTTTAGAATAAGAAATAACTGAGTAAAGGAAGTGATTTATAATTGACAACAGCAAAATAATCATTCCAAAATTTTGAAAAGAATTTATCTATTCAGTCTTATACAAATTGCTAACTATTAACCTATTTGAATGGAAAAGCTAATACAGCATATAAAATTTATACAAATTCAGTACAATACAACAACAGGAGTTGTATCTGCAATATGGAGTGTGTCAAAGCAATTCACATTCAATATGACTCCTAGCACATTACACTATCTTAATAAATGTTCTTTTTACACTGATTTAAGAAAAACTCTATTAACACAATCTCTTTTAAAAAGCAATGCTTATCCTCCCAAAGAAAAACACAAACAAGGAATGATGTTGGGAAGTCATTCCCAACATACTTTTCTAAAAAGTAGAAGTAAACTGAATAACACTTCATCAGCATCTAGTTTTAGTCGAACAATCAATCAAATATATGCTACATACTATGAATACAGGATGGCTTGGAAAAGTATTATCCGTTTCCAACGTATGATATAATCCTAATTGGATACAGAAGACGTTAGTTGCTTTATTCGCTATAAACCAAATGTTATTGTTTACTTAATGATGCAGGATGATTAATTATCTAAACCCTTTTTTTATGACTTCCAAAATATAAAAGCATCACAGTTATTTAGAAGCTAAACTGAACCAATCAAATATTCAATACTACAATTTTAACTAAGGAAAAGGTCAAAATCCTTTCACTTTGGTAATGGTATTTTATTGTTCAAAAAGCATAATAATTTAGTCATACTATTAACTAATGATATTAAACAAGCACTTTTTATGAAAACAACAAAACTGATAGACAAGCAGTCAATAATTCACAAACTAACTATATTCAAGGGAAAACACATTCTACTTATTTTTTTAGTGTTAGGCTTTTTAAGCCTTTCTAATGCTTCACTACTAGCTCAATGTGCCAATCAAGGAACAGGTGCTAGCCAAGACTTTGATTGTGATGGTGTCATCAATAGTGCTGACTTAGATGACGATAATGATGGTATATTAGATACCGAAGAAGATTGTATTATTCCAATAAAAGGGCAAATTTTACATTGGACAATTGGAAAGATAGCAGGCGTCAATTATCAAAATAATTCAACAACATTAAGTGATGGAGTAACAACAGCTCCTAGTACTGCTCATCCCGTAACATTTGGACATGTAGGTGGAATAGTAAAGGTTGATTTAGGATTAACGTATTCTCCTGGTACAGTTATTAGATTGCACTGGTCTAGAGTATCCAATGCTAGCAATAGCCAACAAACCATAGAGGTTAGTAGTTTTTCATTTCCTAATCATAGAGATATAAATATTATCACCACATTCAATTTTGATGCTTCTTATGGTTCAGGTGATTGGTTTACAGATTTAGTTTTAACTGAGGACATTAGATTTATGAAGTTTATAATGCTTGCTAGAACTGCAAATATTTCTTTAACAGAAATACAGGTTGTCAATTGTTTAAGTACAAATAATCCTGATGGTGATGCACTAACTAATCAGTTTGATGGTGATAGTGACGGAGATGGCTGCTTTGATGCTTTAGAAGGAAGTCGTGGTTTCACTATGGCTGATTTAGATGCAAATGGTCGTTTGACAGGAGGTGTCGATGCCGTAGGTATTCCTACTGCCGTAGGTTCACAAGGTCAATGGGCGATTAATACTCTAAAAAATTCAATCAGTCAGTGTAATACTTCCACTTTAGAAAATACTTGTCAAGCCTGTTCTGATAGAATTGATAATGACGGAGATGGACTAGCTGATATAGAGGATCCAGATTGTCAAGG
>CAYLSF010000576.1:0-5147 GCA_964385675.1 uncultured Saprospiraceae bacterium | reverse complement strand
TTTTTGCCCTCGGTATTTATTACAAAAATATAATATATAATATATTATTATCCATACATTTATTTTAGTATTCTATTTTCATAACCAAAATTCATACCCAAATAATATATTTATTACTTTATATCATTACTAATTACGAATTGAAACAGAACATTCTATAATTCCTAATTTAATAATTAGCGACATCATGATGCCTGTTATGGATGGCATGACTTTATTAAAAAAACTAAAAACATCGGATGATTTTCGTCATATTCCAGTAGTGATGCTCACGGCACAAAAGCACATAGAGGTAAAGATAGATGCCTTGCGAATAGGCGTAGATGATTACCTGACTAAGCCATTTTTAGCAGAAGAATTAGTCGCTCGCATTGATAACCTAATAGCAAACACCAAACAACGTTTAGCCATAACACAAGCAGCACAACCTGAAATGCCTAAAATATCAGATTATGATATGAAATGGCTCAAAACCATCGAGGAAAAAATATTGGATAACATCAGTAATAGTCAATTTAAGCTAAATGACTTAGCCGCAGAATTATTAATAACACCACGCTCCCTACAGCAAAGAGTCAAAACCCTAACAGGGCAAACCCCAAAAAAATACCAACGCAGTATTAAACTCCATTATGCTCGTACCAAGCTTAAAAGTGGAGCAATTAAAACCGTTTCGGAATTGAGTTATCAACTCGGTTTTGAAGACCAACATTATTTTTCAAAACTCTACAAAAATGAATTTGGAATAACCCCTAGAGAAGAATTAAATAAATTGTTATAGCGTCAATCGACTTTCGACTTTCGACTTCCGACTTTCGAGCAAGTTAAATTCCGATTGTCGATTGTCGAAAGTCGTATTCCCTCCTATCTGACAAAAAAACACGTTTTTTACAGATAACGCCCCTTCAAAGATCGCTTTTCACAGCAATTTGCCCCTTTTTGTCAGAGGTAAAACGACTTAGTATTGTACTATCAATTAATTATAAACACGATAGGACAAAGCCGTGATAAAACAAGACAACATATCATCACAATCAATTATTCAGATTTCGCTTTTTCAATACAAGGCCTATTCTGTTCGATACATTTATCGCTCCGTTATCATGGGAATTGTATCCGCATTGATGATTTGTGTGGGAATTTATAGTTATACATTTAGTCAATCTATTATACTCTATTTGATTACAATAATCCTAATACTTTTCTTCATCCTTCTATTTAGATTATTTGACTATTGGTTTCCTAAATCAACCGATACCTTAGTGATTGCCTTTGGAGAATTACAATGACTGAAAGACCATAAAATTCAGCGTTATGAAAACATTCAAAACCTATCTATTCAAAACCACCTAAATACCACTATTCCTTTATTGGAAATAAAAGGCAATACCTTTCCCAAAACAACTATAGGCTTAAAAAAGCATTTTAGGTTAATCACATTTAAAAAAGAAAGAGAGGTCAACTACATCATCTACTCTCAGAAGAATTGGGACATCTTACAGCAATATTTAACACCAACTACTTGACAATATATTTGAATTATTCACAAAAACTAAAAATAACAAGGGCAAACGCATCAGATTATTTTGCAAATCACTAAATAACCAATAATATTTTGGTTATTTGTCTAAAAATAAGCTCTTTACAAAATAAAGTTTTATGACTAATAAAATCAAGTACAGTTAGCTTCAATTCATCTGTGATTTTAGTTTAGTGATTCGTTTTTTGATTTAAAATAAACTATTGATAATCAAACTATTGAAAGCTATCTGCGGAAAATAAACTTTCATGCGTTTGCCCTTAAAAATAACAATCAATGAAAAGTATAATTAAATTAGTAGTTACTTCATTTTTATGGCTAACTACTTACAACCTATCAACTGCACAAATTGCCATCAATACAGATGGCAGCAATCCAGATGCATCGGCTATGCTCGACGTTTCAAGCAATGATAAAGGACTTCTAATACCACGTATGACCGAAGACGAACGAGATGCCATCTCAAGTCCTGTTGCTGGCTTAATGATTTATAACACTACGGATAGTTGTTTTAATTATTATACAGGAACAGCATGGTACAAAGACTGTGGGCGAGATTTGACAACGGATGAAACACAATTATCAGGCGGACTTTCATCAAGTTGTAATAACTATGACGATGCTCATGCCATTGATTTCGATAGTGAAGATAATATGCTAGTAGGGGTCATTTATTATGGAACGATGACTTTAGGCGATACTACACTTACCGCTACTGGTGATGCCGATTTGTTTTTTGCTAAATACGATAGTGATAAAAACATGAAATGGATTATTAATGTAGGTTCTACGGATACTGAGGCATACCCTCAGATTGAAGTAGATGGCGAGGATAATGTATATATATCAGGTATTTTCAATGGTAACCTTACATTAGGTGGTACAACTATATCACCTACTAGTGTCTATGATATCTTTATAGCAAAATATAATAGTGATGGTGTCTTTCAATGGGTTGTCCAAACAGAATTTACGGATAATTCTTATGTAACAGATTTAGGCGTAGATGATAATAATGAATTATATCTGTCGGGTTATTTTGGAGGATCTGCTACTTTTGGAACTTCTACGCTTTCAAGTGCTTCTTATTATAGTGCTTTTATAGCTAAATATGGAAGTGATGGCACATCTCTTTGGGCAGTACAAACAACTTCAACTGATGATTGTTATGGGATGGATATTGAGATTAAAGGCGATAAAGTCTACACAGGAGGATATATTTCAGGTACGGCAACTATTGGAACAGATAACTATACTGTAAGTGCTAAACACGATGCTTATGTGGCTCAATATGATACTTCAGGTACTTATTTATGGTCGGATGTGGTAGTAACAAATGATGAATCTGCCTTTTATGCTATTGATGTTGATGACAATGGAAATTTCTATTTGGGGGGATATGCTGATGGGAATGTGACGATAGGAGATAGTTCTTTTACTATTTCAACAGAGAGTCTTCTACTTGCAAAATATGATGCTAATAATACCTTTCAATGGGTGTCTTATCAAGATAATTATGGCAGTTATATATATGATTTAACAACCGATGCGTCGAATAATGTTATCACTACGGGATATTATGAAGGCTCGCTGACATTCGGTACAACTACTTCCACCTCTAATTCTTATGATCTTTTTGTATTTAATTTAGATAGTGATGGAAATTTAAAATGGCTAGAAACAGGAATAAGTAATAGTACAGGTGTTGGAGGAGCAATTGCCATCAATACTCAAAACATCATCTATGTATCTGGATACTTTTATGGTAATATTACTTTTTCAGATCTTTCTTTTTCATCTAGTGGAAATGCTGATATGTTGGTCGTCCCAATTAATAATGAAAATGGTACGCAAACGACAGGTGGTAACTCTTTATCCTACTCACAAGATGCAGATAACGACAATCAAAATGAAATTCAAGATATTTCACTAAGTGGTTCTTCGCTTTCTATAAGCAGTGGAAATACGCTTGATTTAAGTAGTATTACCGCTTTAATGTTAGCTGACACAGACGCAGACACCAAAATTCAAGTAGAAGAAAGTGACAATGAAGACATCATTCGATTTGATTTGGGTGGAACGGAGTTTTTGAGATTAGATAATGGTCGTATAGAACTGACAAACACAGGCAACTCTGTTTTCATTGGACAAAATGCTGGAGCAAATGATGATTTAAATACCAATCGAAATGTATTTGTCGGATTTGGTGCAGGTCGATACAATACATCAGGAGGTGATAATGTATTCTTAGGCTATAAAGCTGGAGAAAATAATCTAACAGGAAAGGAAAATGTAATTATTGGTTTTGATGCAGGGGCTTCTAATACAATAGGAGAGAATAACATTATTATAGGTAATAAGGCTGGGGAAGATAATACAACTGGTGTTGAGAATTTAATATTAGGAGACTATGCAGGTAATTCTAATACAACGGGTTCTAATAATGTTTTTCTTGGCAATCAAGCTGGTTTTAATAATACAACAGGTTCCAGTAATATATTTATTGGTAATAAAGCAGGTTTCTCTGAAACGAATAATAGTAATCAGTTGTACATAGAAAACTCTAACAGTTCCTCACCATTAATTTATGGTGATTTTTCGAATGATATTTTAGAGTTTAATGGAAATGTGGGTATCGGCACTACACCAACAAATGGAAAATTAGAAATCAACGGTTCGCTTGACAATACTATAAATAATTACACTTATGTCAGTAATGTTGGAAATACGGTTCACTATGTAAGCAGTAACACGTCAGATAAAGAGGTTTCCATTTATGCTTCTGATAGAATTGTAGGAAAATTCGTCATTTCACTATCTGATAAACGCATAAAAGACATCAAAGGCATTAGCGATAGCAAAAGAGATTTAGAAATACTCAATCAAATCCAAATCACCAATTACGAATTTATAGACAAAGTCCGTGAAGGTAATACCCAACAAAAGAAAGTCATCGCACAGCAAGTAGCAAAAGTTTTCCCACAAGCCGTTGAAAATCAAATAACTGAAATTGTACCTGATATCTATCAAACCGCAACGATGGATGAAAAGGGATGGATTACAGGCGTAGAGACGTTAAAATTTAACATCTGTACTGGCGATAAAGTCCAAATTCTATTCGAGGACAAAAAGGAGTTATTGGAAGTTTTAGAAGTCAAAGAAAATACATTCCGTGTAAAACCGTCAAGCGAAGCGACCGTCAACCGTTTGCCGTCAACCGTCTTCGTCTATGGTCGTCAAGTTCATGATTTTCATACTGTTGACTATCAAGCTCTTTCTATGCTTAATGTCTCTGCTACGCAGCAATTAGCAAAAGAAAATGAGGCATTAAAGCAACGAATGACTGATTTAGAAAAAGAAAATAAAGTACTAAAAAAGCAAGTCCAAAAAATTAGTGACTTGGAAGTTATGCTTCAAGAGCTTCAAGAGCTTCAAGCACAGTTAGGCAATCAATAAAAACTAGCCATCAACATTTGACATGAGATATACCAACTTGTCTCATACCAACTTTTTCATGTGTAAATCAATCAATTATGAAAAATATATTCAAGATAGCATTCACCTTATTAATTATAACCTTCTCTTTTTTAATTACAAATGCACAAAT
>CAYLSF010000575.1:0-5154 GCA_964385675.1 uncultured Saprospiraceae bacterium | reverse complement strand
AACCATAAATATCGTTCTTTTTTATTCAAAAACACTGTTTAAAGTTTTAGAACAATTATTATTTATATTCGATGTAAATTGAAATCTATAAATCAAAAAGCCGAGGCTGTTATCAACCTCGGCTTTTAAGCTATTATTAACAAATTTATTTCTTCTTCTTTGTAGAGCGTTTCCTCGTCGTTTTTTTCTTCTTAGGCTCAAATGCTTTCGGTTCTACCGCTATAACCAATTTTTTAACATCCTCTAAACTCATTTCCTTTGCGTCGTCACTTGTCAAGCGTTTCCCTTCCTCATTCTTTAGCTGGATTTTATGCTTTTTAAATCTAATAAAAGGTCCCCAACGTCCATTTTCTACCGTCAGCTTCAGGTCATCCCATTTGTGAATGTAACGATTCGCCTCTTTTTCAATCTTCTTTTCAATCAGTTCATCCATCTCCAATTGAGAAATCGTTTCTGGATCAATTCGTCTAGGAATATTGATAAACATCCCATCCCATTTGATAAAAGGACCAAATCTACCCGAACCTTTTGTAATTGGCTTTTCATTATAATATCCAACAGGAGCATCTGCTTTTCTTCGTTCCTCAATCAATTCTATAGCTCGTCCCAAATCCACACCATGCGGACTCTCTCCTTTTGGAATTGATATAAACTTATCTTCAAATTTAACATAAGGTCCAAAACGCCCTTCTCCAATCACAACATCCTTGTCATCATAACTTCCTAAGTGTTTAGGAAATTGGAAAAGCGGTAAGGCGTCTTCCAGTGTTATAGTTTCTATAGATTGTGTGGGTTTTAAGTTGGCATATTTCGGTTTTTCTTCCCCTAATTCCTCTGTCGTCCCTATTTGAGCGACCGAACCATACCTCGACATTCTTACCAATACGGTCCTACCCGTTTCTGGATCTTTTCCTAAAATACGCTCACCTGTAGCCCTATCTGCTTTTTCTAACGTTTCTTGTACTTCTTTATGAAATGGATGATAAAATTCCTTTAGCATATCCACCCAAATCTGGTTGCCTGCTGCAATATTATCAAACTCCCCCTCAATATCAGCTGTAAAATTATACTGCATAATATTACTAAAATGCTGATCCAAGAAGTCAACAACAATCATCCCCATATCACTTGGAAATAACTTATTCTTTTGCGTATCGTAAGTTTCTTTTTCTGCTGTTTTAGTGACAGCACCATTAGCAAGAGTATATAACGTGTAAAGACGCTGTTTGCCTTCTCTACTTTCTTTTACCACGTACCCTCTAGTAGGATTAGTAATTCTACTAATCGTGGGGGCATAAGTAGAAGGACGTCCAATGCCCAGTTCTTCCAATTTTTTAACCAAACTTGCTTCTGTAAACCGTGCGGGCGGTTTACTAAAACGCTCCGTTGCGGTCATCTGCTTTAGGTCAAGTTGCTGTCCGACCTTTAGTGGTGGTAACATTCCTTTCGCTTCATTTTCCTCCTCTTCCTCTTTTGATTCTAGGTAAACTTTTAAGAATCCATCAAACTGAATCACCTCCCCTTCTGCTTTTAAAACAGCAGATGAAACACTTGAAATACCGATATCGACCGTTGTTTTTTGTATAATCGCTTCTGCCATTTGAGAGGCAACTGTACGTTTCCATATTAAATCATACAAACGTTGTTGATCTCTATCTTGCCCCATGCCTGTATTTTGCACAAAAGTAGGTCGAATAGCTTCGTGTGCTTCTTGTGCGTTCTGTTTCTTAGTTTTAAATCGACGAGTTTGCACATATTGCTTACCATACAGATTTTCAATTTCAGATGCAATACTAGCCAAGGCTTGTTCGCTCAAACTTGTAGAATCAGTACGCATATAAGTAATATGTCCAGATTCATACAGGCGCTGTGCTGTACTCATCGTTCGAGATACAGAAAACCCTAATTTTCTACTCGCCTCTTGCTGTAAAGTAGAAGTCGTAAATGGAGCAGCAGGTTTCCGTTTTAAAGGACGTGTTTTTATATTTTGAATCTTGTAAACGGCAGCTTTACATTTTTCTAAAAAAGCAGCGGCATCCTCCTCCTTGTCAAATGGCTTACGCAAATCTGCCTTTAAATCTACCCAACGATTTTGCTTATTCTTTACTTTATATAAAGCAGACACCTTGAAAAAAGGAACTGGTTTGAAATTCTGTATTAAACGCTCTCGCTCCACTAATAATTTTACAGCTACAGATTGAACCCGTCCTGCCGAAAGTTTCCCTTTTACTTTTCGCCATAATAAGCCAGATAATTCAAAACCTACTAAACGATCCAATATTCGACGAGCTTGCTGTGCATTCACCAGATTTAAATCTACTTTACGAGGGGATTGTATTGCTTTTTGTAAGGCAGTTTTTGTAATTTCTCGAAAAACAATTCTTTTAGTCTCTTTCACATCTAAATTCAAGACTTCGCAAAGATGCCAAGATATAGCCTCCCCCTCTCGATCTTCATCCGTTGCTAACCAAACTTCATTGGCTTTTTTAACCCAAGTTTTAAGTTCTTTTACGACTTTAGTCTTTTCTTTGGAAACTATATATTTAGGCTCAAAATTATTATCGACATCTACACCATCTTTGTTTTTGGTAAGATCTCGTATGTGACCATAGCTAGATTTTACGACAAAATCTTTGCCTAGGTACTTTTCTATAGTTTTAGCTTTTGCGGGTGACTCTACTATCAACAAGTTCATACACTCAGTCCTTTGTTTATGTAATAGGTTAGAACTTCTAAAAGTTAATTAAAGTACATTACCTTTTATAGTTGTAACAAATAGATGTATTCTTTTACAATTTTACACCTATAAGACGTTCCAATTCCTTATTTTGGAACGCAAAAGTATAAATTTTACTTTATCCTACAACGAAAAGTTTCGGTTTGAGGTTTGATTTCAAGTTGTTTTTTTAATAGAATCGGTTCTTTCACTCAATCTTTTAATACCCAAAACAGCTATTTTATTCCATTAATCAGATTAAATAAAATCAGATATTTAGCTTAAAATCAACTAAATAAGATTTAAAACCCATCCCTTCTAATCTTAGGATAATTTTATTTAAACTTTGTAATTTCTTTTTTATGATAAAATTTCAATTAAAATTCAAAACGCCCTAAATCGATAACTCCTGTTGACAAATTTGCAAATCGTTCTTCATATCGCTCAGGTTGTTCAATCGGAGAAGGTTCGTAAGATTTAGTTTGACTATTATAGACACTTTGAGTTCCATATAATTGAGTACCAAATTTATGAATGTGTACGTCATCTACAAAGCGTTTAAAAGCTTCAATATTCAATTCTTTACTTTTAGCCGCTTCATATAATATTGGTAAGTATTTTTGCCTAATCTCTTCTGAATCCGAGTGATGAATCACCCAAAGAATAACTTCCTCAAAATCTGAACTCACCATCGTTTTTCCTGGATAACCATATTGATTAATGATTTTTTCAACTTCTATGAGATTTAAAGAATCTTGTTCTTTCATTTTTGAAATGATTTGTTGGTATTCAGTTGATTCATTCCCCTTAACAACTTCAACTCGAATAGCATCTAAACGATGTTTTTGATCTTTTTTAGATAAAATCTTCAATCGCTCTATCAAATCAAAATCATAATAATGATTATTCGCTTTAAACTCCGCTAATCTTTGTTCTGTCAATATTTTACGCCGCTTTTCAATCTCCACATCACACCCTTTCATTAATGCTTGCCAGCGTTTAGCACCTATTTGGGCTTCTATTTTCGGCAATTTAGAGGAGGCATTTTTATTGGCAATATCTAAAAAATTGCATCCTTCATATTTATCAACTTCCATTGCGGCTTCTAACCTTGAATAGACCGAATCAAGGGGTTCTTTTAAAATGTAGTATGCTGTAGAATAATTGGCATAAAAAATTACTTTTCCTTTATTTGATAACTCTTTCTCTTTCATCGTCTTATCCCAATACTGAATACGATAAGTCCATTTTTCATAATCTTTATCAGAAATGCCTTCACGCTGAGGAGGAAGGTATTGAGCATTGAGATAGGCGAATCCATTTAGGATAAATAGCAATAACAAGAATAAATTTCTCATAATAATAGGCATTAAACCACATTGGTTTTAAAAACTAAATTCGATAATATTATTAGGTATAACTCGAAAATACGATTTTTTCGGCAACTTACAAGCCTTTCAATAAGTCATTTTATCCCTTTTTCTGTACCTTGAATGGAAGCATTTGATTAGTTAATAAAGTATAAATTATGCACATACAAACACTTACTGGAATAGATATGCAAATAATCACAGACTGTTTTAACTTAGCTTTCGCTAATTATTTTGTAAAATTTAATGCAACTGTTGAATATTTAGAAAATAGGTGGGCTGCTGCTAATGTTGATTATTCACTAAGTTTCGGTGTTTTTGATAACGAACAATTGGTAGGTTTTGCTATACATGCAGTCGATATGAGGAAGGGAGAGTTAATGGCATTTGATGTTGGGGCTGGCGTAATACCTTCTCATAGAGGACGACGACTTATACAACAAATGTATGATTTTGGATTACCATTATTTAGAGAAAGAGGGATTCAGCAAGTAGGACTAGAGGTGATTCAGCAAAATAAAAAAGCCATAAAAGCTTATAAACGGGTAGGCTTTACTATAGATAGAACACTAAATTGTTATAGGCTAAATGATGCTAAAATACTATCTATTAATCTTAAAAATGTAAAAATTTATCGCTCTGAACATTTAGAAGTCGAGCAAATTAGGGCATGTCATGATTTTTTGCCACCTTGGGAGAATACTTTAATGTGTATTAATAGAAAACTCAAACATTTAGACTTGTGGGAAGTCAGAAAGCATGATAATTGGTACGGGTATGCAATTGTAGATAAAACAGGTTTCATCATTCAGTTTGGAATTTTACCTGAGCATAGAAAACAACAACTAGGCACATTACTGTTCAGCACTTTAGCTACTCAATACCGCAACCTGCGGGTCGTTAATATTGATTCACATTCTACTAATACTATCCAATTTTTAGAAAAATTAGGATTTCAGAATACCATAAATCAATATGAAATGTACTGGAAATTTTAAATTGAAGTTTTCATTTTAACATAATTTTCCAAAAACAGGAATACTATATAATTATGCATATATATATTCG
>CAYLSF010000574.1:0-5166 GCA_964385675.1 uncultured Saprospiraceae bacterium | reverse complement strand
CTCATACCACAACGGGTATTTTACCCACCTTTACACTTCCATTATCTAGTGCTTACACGACTACACCAATTCAAAATATGGAAATCACTTTCCGTACAGGTCCGCTACTCACCGATCCTGATACCATTCAGATGCCAACACCAAGCGATATTCAAGGGCAATTAAGTTTTACGGACCAGAAGGGTACAAATGTGATTCAACCCGCAAGAACTAATGCTGCATTTCCTTTGAAAAGAAATCAGTTGAAGGAGGGGGAGTTGACGTTGAAGAAGGAAGAGTTGTGATTAGCTACTTGGTAATTCTTAATTCGTGAAATATATTTTTATAGATTTCAATATCTTATAAAGCATCAAAATAAGTGATTAATAAATCTACATCTGTCCATGGGGTATTATCCTTGATCATCAAAATCTATTATTGGTACGCTGGACTTTATAATCCTTTCAATACTAAAGGAATAGTAGAATCTACATGAATAGAGCTTTCCTAATTATATTGACCATATCTATTTTAAACTGTTATCATTTAAATGCTCAATTACCTGAGATAGACTTCAAATTATTAACATCCATTGAAAACAGTTTTGAAAAAGGTAAAGCTGTTAATTTAGAGTACAAGTTATTTGGCTTTTGTGATGTATTTCAAAATATTCACAATGAAAAAATCCTCAATACGGTTGCACATTATTTAAAGCAGCATACATCCACATCTATTCGATTAGCAGTTCATACAGATTGTAGAGGTTCTGATGATTATAACCTAAAATTGACTCAAAAGAGTACAGAGAACCTTAAAAAGATTCTTGTAAAGAAAGGAGTATTATTTTTTCAAATAGAAGCTGTTGGATTTGGAGAAACACAACCTTTGATTGAATGTGAAGATTGCGATTGCGAATCCAGCGTCCATGAATTAAATCGAAGAGTTACAATTAAGCAGATTCAATAGGAGTATATTTCATCTTAGAAGCGAACTAAATTAATTGAATTATGATAAAGCAAATACAATTACTCAGTATTACGCTACTGACCGTATTAGGATTAAACGCACAAGATTTTACTAAAGCAGAAATTCTACAAGGTTATGCCAATCAAGACGATAAAACACATTTTATTTTTGACCAAACTTTGTATGGTGTTAAACCTAATAAAGTCGTTATAACAGGCTCATTTAGAGGTTGGAGTCAAGATATGGAGGAAGCGAAATGGCAACTTAAGAAAAGTGAAAGTAATATATGGATAGCAACTATTGATAATCCTAAGTTTGAAAATATTCCACCGCTAACAGAATTTAAATTTAGAATTGATGAGGGCGAATGGCTATCTCCGCCAGAAAGGGTAGAAAATGAAAAAGGAGGAAATCTATTGTTTCTAAAAGGCTATACTGTCCCCGAACTAAAAGCGGAATTACGAAATGAAAGAGCAATCTGGGCAAAGATGGATGGAATGCAACGCTCTTTAAACCCTGCGGATTATCAAATTACAGATGCTAAAGGAAATATAATTTCAGTTGCCAAAGTTTTACCCAATACAGCCACTGAAACGCTGATTATTCCTGCTCAACCTCTGAATAAAAAGCGAGTCTATTTTCTTGAAATTCCAGCTAAAAAACTCAAGACATTCTGCTCGTTTGATGGTTGGTTTCGCACGACGTATTCCGATAAAGAACTCGGGGCAAATATTAGTGCCGATGGTCAATCAACAGCTTTTAGAGTATTCGCACCTCGTGCTGAAAAGATGATTCTATATCTGTATAAAAAAGCAAACGATACTCAAGCTTATCAAACCATCAACATGATACAAGATGCAGACGGCGTTTGGGAAGCTATAATAAAAGAAAATCTGAAAGGCGTTTATTATGATTTTACGGTACACGGTGCTGACGAACCAGGTAGTCATTTTTATGAAGTAGATGCGGTGCATATTTCTGATCCTTATGCTAGAGTAAGCATGGATAGTTGGGGGAAATGTAGAGTTTGGGAAAAGACAAAACCTGCTACACCGTTAAAGAACGGTATTCCGAAAATGGAAGATGTAATTGCTTATGAAGTTCATGTTCAAGATTTTACAGATAATCTACCTGTATCGGACGATATGAAAGGAACATTTCCTGCCATGATTAAAAGTGGGTTGCGAAATCAATTTGGAAATAAAATTGGATTTGATTATTTGGTTGATTTGGGGATAAATGTGGTGCATCTGATGCCGGTTCAAGAATTTATGCACCATAAAGATGAAGATTGGCAAGCATCTTTTAAGGATGATAAATTTATGCAAGAAAATGGTGTACATTTAGAAAATTATCAGTGGGGATATCGAACCTCACATTGTTTTGCCGTAGAACATCGCTACAGACAAAAAGGAACGGAACCGGGTACAGAAAGAGAACAATTTAGAGATTTGGTACAAGCCTTTCATGATAAAGGAATTGCTGTAATTATTGATATTGTACCGAATCATACCGCAGAAAATATGGATGGTGATAATTGGAATTTTCATTTTAATGCCTTAGATAAGTTGTATTACTATCGGACTAAAGATTTTGATCATATTGGAGCATACGGAAATGAAGTGAAGACTGAAAATCGCCCAATGGTTCAGCGATGGTTGATAGATCAATGCCAACATTTTATTAATGAATTTGGGATTGATGGATTCAGAATTGACTTAGCTGGACAAGTTGACGAACAATCTTTAATTGCCTTAAAAGATGCTATTGGTCACGATAAAATTGTATATGGCGAAGCGTGGATAGCTTCAAATGATCCAGCCTATGAAGCTAATCCAGACTGGGATTGGTACAAAGAAGATTCGCCAATTACTTTTTTTCAAGACGACAGTCGAAATGCCTTTAAAGGAACAGTTTTTAATCTGAGTTCAAGAGAAAAAGATAGAGGGTATGCAGGTGGTTTAGCATCTGAGCGTTCTAAAGTAAAACTAGGGTTAATCAATCATTTTCCAGATGATGATATACCCACAAGTGGAATTAATTATCTGGATATTCATGATAATTATGCATTAGCTGATCAGTTAGCACAAAAAGATTTTAACGGAACATTAGGCGTTGAAGAAGGCAGATTTAAAATTGCGGCTACGCTTTTATATACTTCTTTAGGCCCAATCGTAACACACGGTGGTACAGAAATTATGCGGTCAAAAGGTTCTGCACCAGAAAAAGAAACGGTTAAAACAACTAAAGCGGGCATTAAAGTATATATGCACGGAAAGCGAGATACTTATAATCATAGAACAGCGAATCAATTTGACTGGCAATATACAGGCGAAAAAACTTACACCCATGATTATAAAGGAATGTATGCTTTTTGGCAAGGATTAAATCGCTTTCGACTAAGTGAATATGGTAAAATATTGAGAACAAATGAGCGAGTATCCGAATCTTATTATCAATGGATTGAACCAGATAACGAACATTTATTAGGTTATATCATAGACGGAAAAGTGATGGTACTGCTAAACGTAGCGGATAAACCATTAACATTTGAAAATCTAAATATACCAGAAGGGAAGTGGAAATTGATTGGAAATAATTCAGGATTTAATCATATTAAAGGAGTTGATGATAAAAAGAAATTTAAAAAATTGAAAGGGGGGAAAACCGTTGATTTAACCTTAGATTTTCATAGCTTGAAGGTGTGGATGCTTGTTCCTTGATGCTAGATGCTGGATACTTGTTAGCGTACATACGAACAACAAGTATCCAGCATCTAGTAACAAGTATCTAGTGTTCCCAACCATTCCGCATTAGCTTACGAACAATACGAAGTCCACGATGTCCAAGAATCGGGTGGGGTACTTTTGATAATTCAGCAGCTAAGTCCATTGCTTCAAATTGAGGAGAATGCTTCTTTATAGTCGCAGCTTCCAATATATCATAAACCGCAGGATAAACTTGCTCGGCAGCTTCTTTAACCTCATCTTCTAAATATCCATTAGGTTCATTTGCACAATTCACAATACCCATACGATTTAAAATAAAGTCAGGAACATATAGAATCCCTTTGTCTGCCAGTTGTTGTGCATGCTTTACAGGATCTTTTAATTGATTATTAGCTCCTCCTGCAATTAACTTTACATTTAATCGCTGAATCGTATCGTCATTTAAAATAGCACCAATGGCATTAGGAGAAAAAATATCTGCTTTAATATCATACAAAGCCTCTCCATCTTCAATTACAGTAACTTGATCTGCAGGATAAGTCGCTCTAATAGTGTCTTGCGTTGTTCTGCGAGGATCAAATACGGTAACTTTTGCCCCACATTTTACCAATTGTTTTAAAAGCCTTCCGCCCACATTTCCTGCACCTTGTAGCAAAATATGTTTACCTTTTAGGTTTTGATCCGCTTGATTATTTTTACCATCCAAATAATGGCTTCCGGCTAATAGACCACTAAATACACCAATAGCGGTGTAAGCACTAGGGTTGGAACTACCTCCAATTTCTACAGGAAGACAAGTGCAGAAACGATTACTCGCATGAATAATGCGCATATCTTCTGGAGAGGTATTCATATCTTCCGCACAAATATATAGACCATTCAAACTAGCTACAAAAAGACCATATTCTGTAAAGACTTGTTCTCTTGCCTTTCCTTTGATAGTTCTTGGGTCAATTGTCGTCGCAATAATACCTTTTCCACCGCCCCACCAAATCTTAGCACAAGCATTTTTATCAGTCATTCCTTTAGCTAGACGCATTCCATCTGTGAAAATTGAATGAATATTATTGTATTGTTTCATTCGTGTTCCTCCATGTCCTGCACCTCTAGAGGTGTTGTGAATAGTTGCTAAATAAAGGCAATTAGCAGCAGTATTAATTTGGAAGAAAATACCTTCGTGTTGATGAAAGTCTGGAGATTTTTGAATGAAAGTTTTAATGGTGTTCAACGCTTCGTTAGAAGTGTGCAATTGATTATCAATAAAAGTAAAATATCCTTTTTTGATATTTAATGCGTTCATCTCGGCAATAAAATCGCCGACAGATAAGTCCATGATGGAGGAAACCACCGTATCGCTGACTGTTTCTTCTACTAGCATAGCATTTTATTTAGTATTAAAAAATCGCATTTTTTTAGTGTAAAATAAGAATAAGATTGAGGTTAATTTGGGTGCAAGATATTAATTTTTTTGAACTGATGAAAGTTAGGTGAT
>CAYLSF010000573.1:0-5166 GCA_964385675.1 uncultured Saprospiraceae bacterium | reverse complement strand
TGGAAGCTATACTTGTATCATAATTAAGCAAGACAGTAAAACACGTAAATAACAACAATTTTAGTTTATCATCTAAGTAAAGGTAAGGTTAGAAAAATGAATGCATCAACAGAAATTAATGGAAAACAAGTAGAGAACTTAATTACACGTTTCTACTACAAGAAGAAGCAATTATGCTTCCAAATTATTTTAAATATGGGATTTGATAGAAAAATTCCATATCAAGAGTTTGAAGATTATTACAATTACAAACGAAAATTTAATCAATTACAAAAAGCAAAATCTGAAAATCAACCGATTCAACTTTCAGCTTATGCTTTGCAACACGCTTAAATACTATTTTTATAATAGTTCAAGATATATAAGATAAATGATTTAAGGGTTTATGAGAAAGGCAGTGGTAAGGCGACAGAAGCAATTCTGTACGCCTTTTTTTATTTTGACTCCCTCCGATTTCTATCGGGAAGCTATTGGGACGACTTTCGATACTTGAAGTAAATTTTAGGTGATTTTAGATTATATTTGATTTATGTTACCATCTTCTATACAAATTCTAATATTATTCTCTGTTCTTAATTTTCAGATCACTACACCCAATCACGATATTTATATTAGTACTTTAAAAATAGAATCTACCCTTAATACTTCCGAAACGAATATTTTAATTAAAGTTTTTGCAGATGACTTTCGGGATGCCTTACAAAATCACTTTCCTACAGAACAATTTAAAGTAAATGACGAATTATGCCAAAAGCAAGAACAGATTACACAATATTTTTCCAATTATTTTAACTGTGAAATTAATCAAAAAGAGCAGGCGATATTATTTGAGTCTTGCACTTTAGAAAATACAATGTATCATATTTCTTTTAAACTGAAAACGCCTTCAAAATGGTCATCCATTCAAATTAAAGCAAATTACTTGATGGAATTATTCGGTAAACAATCCAATATCATTCAATTAAATTATAGAGATAAAAAATTATTTAAACGATTCGTTAAAAATAATGAAAGTGTATTTTGGGAATTATAATTTTAGTTCAACTCAAATCTAAAACGCTGCTTACGATTTAGTTAAAGCTCTTGTCCGTTTAATAGATAATCATGGATTTTTATTAACCCTCTTTAAAGTCCAGTTATTTACTGTTAAATAGACCTTCTTATTGAAAGTTTACCATCATCTTTTTATTGATTTTAAACCGACTTAACTAACTATTAACGAATGAGTTAGTTAGGACAATTCTTTATTTTAAAACATAATATGATGATGAATTTTAAACTAAAAAGTATTTTAGGTCTAGTCTTCTTACTCTTAATTTCCTTTGGATTATCAGCACAAAAACAACAAGAACTAGGTATCCGTTTTGATGAATCTGGTGGTTTTGCAGCCCTATATAAACGACAAAAAGCCGTTAATAAATTTGCAAGATACCACCTCTCGTTAAATGGTCTAACTTTATTCAGTACAGGCGATAATCTAAGCTTTCGAGTAGATACAAGACTGGCAATAGGGCAAGAAAATAGGAAGGAGTTATTTAAGAAGATGCAGTTAATTTATGGTATTGAGCCTTCATTCGGTGTAAGATATAGTGAGCAAAACGGAGCAAGGAGAACGATTCTTTCCCCTTCTTTAGGGTATGTCGTAGGATTGCAATATAACGTTCACTCCAATATATTTATAGGTTTAGAAACTGTACCTGCATTTCAAGGAAGATTTTTTATAGACTCCAACTCAATACAAAATCGAGGTTTTACACTTGGTATGGGGTTTGAAACTGCTGCATTAACTTTATTATACCAATTTGAAAAATAGTGCTTATATTAAAAATCCCGAAGGATGTAACATCCTTCGGGATAACCACTATAAGTTACTAGGTTCATTAATTAAAATGCTTTTCCTTTATTCCTATTTATGGTAAGATTACTTTGTCTATAACGTGTACTACACCATTTCCACCTTGTACATCTGTCGCTACAATAGTAGATACACCACCTTGACCATCAGTAATAGTTGCACCGTTAGTTGTATTGATAGTAAAATCACTACCTTCAAATGTGGTCACCATTTGATTATCTTGTAATGTAGAAGATAAAACATTAGCACCTGCTACTACGTGATATTTTAATACAGCTTCTAAAGTAGCTACAGGAATATCATCTAATGTATTCCAGTCATTATTACTGTTTAATAAGTCAACAAAAGCTTGATCGGTTGGTGCAAATACCGTAAATGGTCCATCACCATTTAAAGTACCTACAAAGTCAGTCGTTAAGTCCGCACGAGTCAAAGCAGCAACTAAAATACTGAAGTCTCCTTGTACTGCTAAATCTACGACTGTTGGTACAGCGATTACTTTATCTACAACGTGTACAACACCATTATCTGCATCAATATCAGCAGATGTTACCGTTACATCACCATTCAATTTTACGCCACTATCTGTATTTACTAATAAGCTAATTGCATTATCAGTAGTAGATTCCTTAGCAGAAGTTCCTACATATCCATTTGTTAAATCTGTAGAACGTACTGTTCCTGCAACAACATGGTTCAATAAAATCTGTGTTAAAGTTTCAACAGGTACTTGGTCTAAAGGTGTACCATTTAAGAAAGTCTCAAATGCAGCATTAGTTGGAGCGAATACAGTATATTCTCCACCTTGTAAAGTTGTTACTAAATCTGCTCTTTGTAAAGCGGCTACTAAAGAAGAAAAGTTTGCATCTCCTGTGGCGATGTCAACTATCGTATTAGTTGGTTCTGGATCTGGAGTCACTTCCTCGTCATCGTTACAACTTGTTACGAACGCTAAGTTTAGGCATAACACTAAAAGGCTTAGCAATTTTACTAAGTTACTCATAAACGTGTAATTTTTTAGTTGATTAATAGATTGCTATAAATTCGTTTTTTACGAGGGTATAACTAGCGTTTTAAGATTTTGTTTAAAGATTTATCTTAATTTTTGTTAAAAAGTTTAACAAAGTAAGTTAAGACTAATCCTATAACTTTATAATAAAATATAAAAGTAGGCATAATAGACTAACTTGAAATTATACCTACTTCTCAATAAGTACAACTAATACTTCGATTATGCCCATTTAATAGTATATAATTCTGCAATGTTTTTAGGACGGGTTTCTTCTCCGTCGGCTTCGACTTCGGTTTTTGAAGAGGTTGTTGTCGTGACAACATTACTAGTTACTCCATTTTGTACAATTTGAGTAGGAGAAACGGTGAAATTTAATCCATGAGCATGTTTTAAGAAAACATCCTCTTGAAATGTACTTACCATATCTCCTTTTACATCAGGATTACCTGGCGATGTTCTATTGTTGGCATCTGGATCAATGTCAGCACCATTATTCCAAGCTCTGGAAAAATGGCCTCGCATATCTATTAACTTAGAACGACCATTTTCTCCCAAACCAAAACGACCTGCTAACACAGAATTAAGCCTAGAGAAGTTCTCGTCTAATTCACGTGGCATTTCACATAAAGATAGTTCTTCCACAGGTGGAGTTTGCGTTGCAATATATTGTTTGCGTTCTCCTATTACCCCTTGTACGATACACGGTAGATTCTCTAATGCAATTTCACCTACATTTGCATAGATTTTAGAAATACGAATTCTTGTAAAGTCAACAGAACAGGTCATTTCAAGTGAAAGCTTTTCTGCATTGGAATTAATGGTTAAATTCACTTCTACTTCATAATCCCCCTTGGCACTTTTCGAGATGGTATTCGCTCCTATCCCATCAGAAAGTGTAATATTCACCATACCTTTAGTAATAATACTAAAACAAACTTTTGCAGAAACAACTTGTCCAAGTAGCGTCTGCTGCCAACGTGGAAACTCGTGTAAAGCTTGACTAAAGAGCATTGTACTATCATCGCTACTTTTTAAGATTTCAAGTTGTTTTGTTTCTGGATTAAAATTAATTGTTCCATTAGGGCCTTTATCTTGATAGACCCAGCCATCAGGAGTGCCAAAAAATGTGATTGGGCCTGAAGCGTCGCTGTTGTAAGTTGCATTACTAAAGTATCGAAAATCGTGATTATAGACTAGGTTTCTTTGTTGTAGTGCATACAAATAATCTTCGAGTTCTAAATCACTTTCATGGAATTTAAACATTGAATTAAATTTTTTCAAAACAAGTGGAATTAAATATCATGGTCTAAAACAGTATTTTAGGCTTCAATTTTTAATTCTACTTATTCTACTTATGTCTATTAACAAATAGGGCTACCTATTAGGTAGCCCTTAGTTTTAATTTCAAATAAGCGTTTTTGATAGTAGAACTATGCCATTAAAAACTTACCAGAAGCAGTGTCATAAGCTACCGAAATACTATCAATAGCACCACCAAATTTTAATTCTGTCATTGGAGAAGTTACTGTGGTGATTACTGTATTACTTTCTATTTGAGATTGTAACCAAATATAAACAGTTGTAAAAGGAGTCATCAATGCAGTACTTGCCAACATAACAGGTGCTGCAGAGATGGCATTTCCAATAATATCAGTTCCATTTACCGTAGCATCTTGATACAACCCAACGGTCATATAATTACTTGGCTCGTATAAATTTTGTAATGCAAAAGCATTAGGACTACCACCTGTTGTTGGACCTGATATAATACCTGATGGTTCTAATGTATATAATTTATTAGTAGCAGCAGGAATCGGTACATTTGATAATTGTTCTAATAAAGCTCCATTTTGCATACTACAAGTAGAAGCATAAATTCCATATTGCTCTTCCCATGTTAACTTATTCGATCGCAAGGGTTTGAAAACTTGCCAAGCCACATTTGGATCGGATTCACTAGTTGGTTTTGCAATAACGACATTTGTATTTGTTTGATAAATAGTCTGTAGTTGCTCATCTGTAAAAGCAATTCTTAATTCAAAATCGATCATAATAAGTTTTAATTAAGTACGTGAACCTACTCTATTTTGGCTTTTCGGCATCCGCCATTTGGTTAATCAAGCAACTGAATCTCGTAGGTACCGTTAGAGTTCAATGCCCTTGGAGTTATGGTCTTGTTTGATACAACACCAATCATAAATCATGATAGCTACTCAATGATATACACTAATAAATACTCAATAAAACTATCTTGTTACCCTGTTTTTTGAGAAAAATTTATTTTAAAATTTAAAGGTTT
>CAYLSF010000572.1:0-5167 GCA_964385675.1 uncultured Saprospiraceae bacterium | reverse complement strand
ATTCCTTAGGCAATTCTTGGCTTATTAAAAACCAAATCAAAAATTTTGATCTAAGAGAATAAGTTAAATTTCAATATCAAATACCCATGAATGAAAAAAATATTAGACTCTTAACCGTCTCTTTTGATACGCAAATTTCCGCACAAGAGTTAGCAGGATTTAGAGGGGCGATAGTTCAGAAAGTAGGGCGAGAATACGAGTGGTTTCACAATCATAATAACCAAACAGGAGGTTATCATCATCGTTATCCGATTATTCAATATAAAAGACATCGACGAAGACCAATGATTGTTTGTGTGAATGAAGGGATAGAAGAAGTACATCGTTTTTTTTCTCAACCCGATTGGAATATTAATCTAAATGGTCGGGAGCTGAATATGAAAGTCGATAAATTGTACATTAAAGAAGTGCCGTTGAAACTGGTTACAGGACTCAAAACGTACAAGCTATACAATTGGATAGGGCTAAATGAGCGAAACCTAAAAGAATATACCACATTAGAAGGATTGGGAGAAAAAACTGCTTTTTTGGAGCAGAAAATTGGAGCAAGTATCATTGCCTTTTTTAGAGCCATGGAATGGAAACCCGAAGAAAAATTTAAAGTTAAAATCGTAGAGTTTGAAGAGCGGAGTATTGCTTTTAAACGAAAATATAGAACGAGTGCATTCAATATTCAGTTCAAATCGGATATTATTCTTCCCAATTATATTGGACTAGGAAAAGCGGCGAGCGTAGGGTATGGAACGATATTTCAAATATCGAATGATAAACGAAAAATGCGTAAAGAGGAAAAGGCAGAAGTATAAATGCAGCGATTTGTTACTTTTACAAAGAATATTTGAGGTGGTTTCTTCTATAATTTAAGCCTACTGCTACCGCCAATTATTCCATCCTTGCTCATAATAATAAATCAAAGGCTGGTCTTGAAGGGTATTAATATCAGTATCTCGATAGCCAATATCTTTTCCAAATTGGAATAAACCTTCAACCATATTGGGATTTAGATATTTAAGTAGGAATGGACTTTGAGTTAACCGCTGCTTTAATTGCTCAATAGCTTGTTGCTCAATGGAAGTGTCTGTATTGGTTTTTATGCTACCTTGACCATTGATGGCTACATTAAAGCCCCATTGTCCAAAGGTTGGGATATAAGACTGATAGGGTAGGGTAGTTGGATAGACTTCTTTTAGGGTATTGTGAATACACCAAAAAGCGTCAGAGGCAAAATAAGGCGAAGCAGATTGTGTAACAATAACACCACCATTTGCCATTCTTTTTTCTAGCAATTGATAAAATTCTTGACTATATAGTTTTCCTAAACTCGGGTCATTGGGATCGGGTAAGTCTATAATGACAATATCATAAATATCAGAAGATTGCTCCACAAATTTATAGGCATCGGTATTGATAACGTTGACTTTGGGATGATTTAAAGCATCTTCATTGAGTCGTTTAAAAGCAGGATGTGCTTTAGCTAAATCCGTAATCGCAGGGTCTAAATCTACGATTTCTATCTGCTGAATAGCGTTGTGTTTTAAGAGTTCTCTAGCGACTAATCCATCCCCTCCGCCTAAGACCAATACCCGCTCATGATTGACGCCTAAAAACATTGGAATATGGACTAAGGCTTCATGATAGCGGTATTCATCTCTGGACGAAAATTGTAGATTACCATTGATATACAGTCGAATATCTTGATTCCACTTGGTGACAACTAACTGCTGATAAGAAGACTGCTTAGAAAGCAAGACTTGATCTCGATATAAGAATTTTTCAAAAAAGCCAACGATTTGAAAAGAATAGACCAATCCACTAATGAGTAATAGCAGAATGACTCCTTCTACGACTAAGAAAGTTTTAAAGCGTTTAATCCAATCTTTAAAAAACCAAGTATTAAAAATAGCTACGCCTAAGTTGAGACTTCCAACCACAAAAGCGGTTTTCATTGTGCCTAGAATCGGTAATAACAATAAGGGAAAAGCAACCGAAGCAATTAACGAGCCTAAATAATCAAAGGAAAGGACATTGGCGAGTGCATCTTTCAGGGTATCATATCGTCGAATGATACGGGTGAGAATTGGAATTTCAATACCAATAAATGTTCCCAACAGGGCAATTAATAGAAAAGCAACTGCATAAAAATATTGGGTGACCGAGAAGGAAAAGTAAAGTAAAATCGCTGAAAATCCACCGACTATACTGAGTCCTATTTCAAACCCTACAAACCAGGACATCAAATTGCGTTGTATGAATTTAGAAAGGTAAGACCCTACGCCCATAAACGACAAAAACAAGCCTATCACAATGGAAAAGTGTAAGACACTACTCCCTTGAAAATAGCTTGTGATCGTACTGATTAATAATTCATATAATATCCCACAAGCGGCGATAATAAAGACAGAAACCAGTAGGACAGCAACTTGATTTTTTTTCATTTTTAGTGATTAGTGATTAGTGATTAGTGATTAGTAAAATATTTTACATGATTGATTTTCAGCAGTTAATCTAATCACTAACCACTATCCCGATGACTATCGGGAACTAATCACTAAATAACTACTTCCCCGAACCCGAACCACCGCTTCGACTTGATGAACCCCTTAAAAACCAAATACTTCTGAAAGTGGTTTTTAAACAGTCCCCTTCTCGATTTTTGTAACCGTCAGGGCAGTTTTGTTTGATTTCTGCCATGGTGCTATGATCTTTAAAAGGCGAACTTCCCCAGCCTGCAGATGCCCCGGCATAGGCTACAAACCCTATCCCTAGAAAGCACAATACAATTAGTATTCTTGAATATTGTTTCATTTTTTTACTGGTTAATTGGTTGCCTAGTTACTTGGTTATTGGTATTGTACTAAGTAACTAGGCAACTAGTTAACTAATCACTAACGTTCTAAATACTCCTTTCCTTTGTCCAGAAAAATATACTTAGGAGTAGTGTTAAAATTAAGCCAAAAACAAACCATCGAGTGAGTAAAATACCTCTGGTGATGGTGAGTTTGACCGAACCTGGATTTTCAATCGTTTTCTGTGTCAGAAAACGAGCAAAGTAAATACCGGGTTCTTCTATATTAACAATTTTAGAATTTTCTACCACTTCTTCACTGGAATATTCCCCGTCTTCTACCCCTGCCCAGGTACTAAAATCACCATCTAGGCGATTGATAACTTGACCTTCATCATCTGTAAAAAAGGCAACGGTAAAAATCTCAGAATTGGGTTGCGAAAAAGAAGCGTTGAGTTGTAAACGATGTAAACCTGTTGTTTGAATATCTATGGCGTTGGAAGTGACAAAGTTATCTTGATTGGTATCACCTAGCGGTATTTCTTGCTCAAAGATGGTGGTTTCAGACTTGGTACAAGAAAATACAGATAGCCCAAATAAGATGATAGTAGAAAATAAAGCAGCTCTAAACCAATCTCTCCAAACTTTTTTACGATCTAGAATTTGTTGAATCTCCTCATTTCGCTCAAACGCTTTAAGGATGTCTAGCTTACGTATTGGTGTTTCTTTGAAATATTCGATTTCCTTAATGCTTCCATCTTCTCGTTTTCGCCATTCTACTATAAAATCTTGCTTCCTGTTTTTATACAATGCAAATCCAATTTCGTCTTCTAGTTTGATATTGTAATTGGACTCTCCTTCAAAATATACAACTCTGGCAACTCCATATTCATGGATACGTTGAGGTCGAGTAGATTTGTAAAAACTAATTTTTTCAAAATCTAAATTGGTATCCGCAGGTAAAGAAGGATTATCGGGTATGATTTCTTCGGATAGATAGAATCCTTCTTTATCTTCTACTAAGTAGAAATAAGTCCGCAACTCTGAAATCATTAACCACTCATCATACGTCCAAAGCTCATTGGAGTATCCTGTTTCCCCTTCTTCCGACCAATACTCTCGGTAATCTTGTTGCCACCTTGTACGGGCAATTACTTGGTATTTTTTGTTGAAAAATTCTGCAACTTGACCGACTCGAATAAAAGAAAATGGTTGGTGATTATCAGGCGTATCTACATTGGATAAAATGGTATGCTCGGGAGATTTGGCATCTAATACAGAACCGCAATATTGACAAACAATATATTTTGCCCTAAGATTCATCACCGATAAGGCATTACCACAACCCGAACAGTTAAATTGTTCTACAGGAGTGAATGTATCTTTAGTCGTATATGTTTCTGACATGAATGGTTAATTTCTAGTTTTTAATCACAAATCACTTTTTACCCTCTAGCCCCCTAAAATGGGGAACTCCCTTTATGAAATCCTCTCCCGACTACTGTACGGGATTAGGAGGCTAGGGGGTAAAACTAATGCTCAAAGTTTAATTCTGTTTCCAGTTCTTCTATATCAAATGATGAACCCACAAAACCAATGTATTCACCATCATGCCATTCGATAGAGACGACTTGTCCATTTGAAATGCCTTCTATAAAATCGGCTTTTTCACCAGGAATGATTTTAAAGGGTAATTCGCCTGTTCCGCCTTTTATTGTTGCTTTTCCTTTGGATGTAACAAAAACACTATTGAATGCACTTTGAATATCATCACTAAAATTATAAGTTTGACCAACTTTTATATCGGTAAAATTAACATTTATAATTGGTGTTTGGTTTTGTTCAAAAAAGATAAAACTTCCGTCATCTTCTTGAATCCAGCCTTCACTCCCATCTTCTCGTTCTATATACCATTCATCCCAAAATCCATCTTCATACGCCATTCTAACTTTACCTAAAATGGTGAATGCTTCATTTCGTAAGCGATTAGAACTACCGTAACTCAGAGCAGAACCATAGTCTATGAGTATATGTTGTTGTCCTGCGGCTTCCAATTGATTCATATTGATGTGACTGGTTTGACCACAGTACATACAGGTAATTGATTTTGATGCAGCATTGTTTTGCTGTAGGGCTGCACCACAAGAAGGACATTCAAATTCACGAGAAAAAAGAGCCATATGTTATATAAGGTGTAAATTTTAAATTTGCCCCGCCCTGTAGCCCTATCTGCCCTGCTTTTGCCAGTAGGTATCAGTATGATATGGGGATAGATAAATATGAAATGATAGATTTATTACCTCATAATAAATCTCTAAAATGGTTCAAATGTACGATATAATATAATATTGAAATTCAATTTAAATATGTTTTAGACAAAAT
>CAYLSF010000571.1:0-5171 GCA_964385675.1 uncultured Saprospiraceae bacterium | reverse complement strand
TTGGTAAAAATGGGTAAAAATGGGTAAAAATTGATGAAAATCAGTGAAAATTTGATGCTTTTGAGCCGTTTTAGCCAAATAATCATGACCTGACGAACCACCTGTACCTATTTTGTTACCAATCATGCGGAGTACCATTTGAGCATGTCGATATCTCCAAGTGGTTAACTGGTTGTCTATGTCAATTAGGCAAGTGATAAACTGAAACGGCAATTGTAAAATCGGCTCTTCTCTATATAGATTAATAAACAGTGCAGCGACCGTTGCTTTATAAGACAAGCGTTTTTTGCCTTGTTGCATCAATTCATTGTGCGTTTTTTTATCAAGGATAGAACGGAAATAAGTATCTGTGCCACCAACCATTTTGGCACGCATTTCTTTTTCTCTATCTGTTAAATATTCAGAAGCCTTAATAGCTTCTGTTTCTTTTTTGAGCATATTTTCGACAGCCTTTCGATATTCTTTCAAAAAATCAAAACCATCTAATTTTAAGAATGGTGTGCGTTCCAGCCATGCATTAACAGTATCTAATAGGGTTCCCTTTTTATAAATATCGTTTAATGCCTTTTGTTGATCCTCTTCAAAAACAGAACTATATTTTTGACCAAAATACGTCATGCGCTGCTCTTCAGGTAAACCTAAAAGACATTCGATTTGTCGAAACTGAAAACTTTGAAAACCAGAAGCAGGAAATAAGTAATTTCTAAAATCAAGGAAATCTAATGGTGTCATCGTTTCCATGATTGCAATTTGCTCCACTACGAGTTTAAGAATTTTTTCTACTCGATTGAGTCGACCTATGGCGACAGATAAGCTACTTTCTATCACTTCATTATCTTCAAAAAACGCATTGACCGATTCTAATTCATGAATAATCTGTTTGAACCACAATTCATAAACCTGGTGAACAATGATAAAAAGCATTTCTTCATGAGCAGGTTCTTTCAATTGTACACTTCTTAACTCTTGAGCACCTAGTAATTGCTCTAACTTCAAATATTTTTGATAGTGAATGGTGGTATATTTACCTCCTTTTGATTTCATCTTAATTTTTTTTCAAAAAATAAATTCCAAACTCCAAAGATAATTTGTGTTATTTGGAGTTTCGTCTATAGTTTAAAATAACCAATTTTCTGTTGAATTGTGGTTGCTCCTTTTTGTAAAACAGCTACATAATCTGCTATTTTTTCTTCCTTAAATCTACTAGAAGGCCCAGAAGCACTTAAACTAGCAACGACTTCATTGGCTTGATTGAAGATTGGGATACCAACGCAGATTAAGCCAATTTCACACTCTTCTCTATCTAAGGCATAACCTTTAGATTTGATGGCATTTAATTCTTTAATCAATACCTGAGATTCAGTAATAGTATGCTTTGTAAAAGATTTTGGTCGTTCTTCACGAAAAAGGGCTTTAATTGCGTCGTTTTGCTCTTCTTTGGGTAAATAAGCTAATAGCACTTTACCCAATGCGGTAGAATAAGCGGGAGCATAACTACCGATATGAGAACTGATTTTTAAACCTTGTGGGCTTTCTACTTTATCCACATGAAAGGCTTGATTATTCTTCCAAACGGCAATATGAACCGTCTCTGTAATTTGCTTAGCGACTTCTATTAAGACAGGATGTGTCTTATTTACGAAAGCAGAATTTAGTCGTACCCGATTTCCTAATTCAAATAACTTTAATCCTAATCTATATTTTTCGGTATTTAGATCTTTATAAAGTACACCTAGTTGTGTTAAGTCAGATAAAAAACGATAAACTGTACTTTTATTTGAACCAATAGCTGTTGCTAATTCTGTTACACCCCATTCTGGCTTTTGGCTTGTAAAATATTCTAGTATAGCAAAAGTCTTGTGAACTGAACTCTTCAATGACTGCATAGTAGAATTGATATTTGATAAGCGATGAACGAATTAATAATTCCAAGTAATGTTTTATATAATGAAACATTGTTTTATTATATGGATAAATGTAGATGATTTTTAATGAAAAAACAAATATTTGACACTTTGCAGAAGAATTTTTGAAAGTTGATTTTAATTCTTGTTAAAAGGTATAAAGACAAAAGCCGTAGAATTTTCATTGATATGAAAAAACTACGGCTCTATATATTAATTTGTATTTAACTAATCGACGGGTAACTAGTCCCTACTCGCCATAAAGTACATTACTAAGTATAATAATTGTACAATGGCAGCTAATGCAGCAGAAACATAAGTCATAGCAGCCCACCAAAGTGCATCTTTTGCTCCTTTATATTCTTGTCCTGACGCAATACCACTACTATCTAACCACGCTAAAGCCCGATTACTAGCATCAAATTCTACAGGAAGTGTAACCACACTAAATAATGCTGTTACACCAAATGCTGCGATGGCAACTAATAAGAAAATTGGATTATTTAATGCTCCGACCATTACAAAAGCAAACATCCAAATATATTGCTGAACCTGTGCTGAAATTTGTACAATAGGCACAATCGCAGAACGAAATTGTAACATACTATAAGACTCAGCATGTTGAACAGCATGACCACATTCATGTGCTGCAACAGCCGCCGCCGCTACACTTCTACCTCTATATACCTCTGGACTCAAACTAACAGTCTTAGTCTGAGGATTATAATGATCGGTCAACATACCTTGCCCCTCCACAATCTGTACGTCATAAATGCCGTAACTATTTAGCATCTTTTGAGCAATCTCTCTACCTGATAAACCTGAACGAACAGGCATTTGTGAATATCGTTTAAATTTACTTTTCAATTGTCCACTGACTAACATACCAATGCCTGTAAAAACTGCACTGATAATCATCAATCCCATATATAAACCCATAGTTTAGAATTTTCGATTTTAATAAACTTGATGCAATTCATAAGATTGCACAATAATAAAACGCCTTTCTTTCAAGGTTGTTCTCAAAATTAAGGACGATAGACTAAAGGTTTAGGTCACTCGACGAATCATAAAAAACGATAAACTATTATATCATTTTAATAGATTACTGTTTATAGTCTTTACTACAAGCTATTTATTCAACTCAGTCAATTCGCTCAAAACGAGTATAAGGTTGCAATACTTTTGGAATCTCAATACCATTTTCGGTTTGATTATTTTCCAATAGTGCCGCTACAATTCTTGCTAATGCTAAGGCACTACCATTGAGCGTATGAGCCAATTGAGTTTTCTTATCCTTATTCTTAAATCTAACTTTTAAGCGATTGGCTTGAAAGGTTTCAAAATTAGAAACAGAACTTACTTCTAACCATCTCTTTTGAGCCGCAGAATAGACTTCGAAGTCAAACGTCAAAGAAGAAGTGAATCCCAAATCTCCACCACACAATCTTAGAATCCGATAGGGTAACTCTAGTTTTTGAAGTACACCTTCTACATGATTTAGCATATCTTGAAGATCATCATAAGATGTATCAGGATGTGCGATACGTACAATTTCTACTTTATCAAATTGATGTACTCTATTCAAACCTTTTACATGAGAACCATAAGAGCCCGCTTCTCTACGGAAACAAGGTGTATAACCTGCCATTTTGATAGGGAAATCCGCTTCATTTACAATGACATCACGGTAAATATTGGTAATAGGAACTTCAGCAGTAGGAATCAAATATAAATCATCTTTAGTTGCATGATACATTTGACCTTCCTTGTCCGGTAGCTGTCCTGTTGCTCTAGCAGTCTCTTCTGTTACCAAATGCGGTGGCATGATTTCTTGATAGCCTGATTTTTCTGCTTCATCCAAAAAGAAGCTAATTAAGGCTCTCTGTAGCTTAGCTCCTTTTCCTTTGTATAAAGGAAATCCTGCTCCTGCAATTTTTGCCCCCAACGCCATATCTAAAATGTCATACTTTTCCCCTAAAACCCAATGCGGTTGAGCATCCGCCCCTAAATCAGGTAAATCCGCTCCCCAAGCTTTATATACTTCATTATCAGCATCTGTATTCCCAGAGGGGACGCTTTCATGTGGAATATTTGGGACTTGATACAATAATTCATCTAAATCCAATTTAGCTTGACGCAATGCTTCTTCTTGTGCCTTAATCGAAGATTTTTGATCGGCTACTTTCTGACGAGCAGTGTTTGCTTCCTCTCTTTTACCTTGCTTGAATAGGTTCCCAATTTGATCCGCCATCTTTTTATTCTCCGCTCTTGACTCGTCTAATTCATGTT
This sequence comes from uncultured Saprospiraceae bacterium, assembly GCA_964385675.1. Classification (GTDB taxonomy): domain Bacteria; phylum Bacteroidota; class Bacteroidia; order Chitinophagales; family Saprospiraceae; genus CAYLSF01. The sequence continues at coordinate 975 of CAYLSF010000571.1, read as the reverse complement.
GAAGGGTTCTACGTTTATCATCAAGGGCTATGATTTGATTTATCAAATCCATTTTTTTGAATCCCCTAATTTTTAATCGTTCTTTTACCAATGCTAAGTTTTGACGAATAAATTGTGGTATTAACATCTTTTTAGTGGTTCTAATGAAAAAAATTGTTGTTATAATCAACAAGTACTATAAAAAGTTCCAAGTAAATATTTATACGTTAAGATTTTTAAAATCTTAATTATAGTGGATTTTACTTTAAAAAATGTAATGTTAAACACATAGTTGACCCTTAGAAGTCAAATTTTATGGCTAAAAAAGGGTGTTTTTTAAAGTAATTTGACATTTTACGCAAAGATAGTGTTTGAATATTAAAAATTAAGTGTATTTTTGCAGCATAAAAATTAGTTGCTTACCTTAAACTAATTATAAACACTGGAATATTGTTTGTAGTTATTGTAAAGGATCTTCAACACTACCTTCATCATTATAATATTAATCAATATTTCCCACTATCAAATCGTTTCATTCAACAATTATCATAAATTAGTTTTGGTGATAGATACAATCATACGGTTTGTAGCTATAAGCTGAGGAAAAGTAATCAGATTATAACGTTGAGGTAACAAGATGGCAAATTTCCAAAAGAAATTTCAAAACTTAGATTTAAAGTAAACTCTAAACTCTATTTTCAATCATTATATCGAAATAGCTTTCATATAGAAAATAGTATGCACTTTTAGTAAACTACGATGGTAGAGTAAAACAAGTCGCTTGTGAGGAGCGTTCCCCTCAGATTTACTTCATAATATACTTATCGTTCATTTCAATTTTTTCGATGAACCTAATCGAAGTGACTATTTAAATATTTATTAAAAAATTATTGAAGCAAAAAACTTCTAAAAATCTTATGTACGACATATTGCAATTAAATGGAATGTTAGTGCCTGAATTAAAAGAAATTGCAGGGCAACTAGGCATTGACGGGT
>CAYLSF010000570.1:0-5178 GCA_964385675.1 uncultured Saprospiraceae bacterium | reverse complement strand
TTTTGATAATAATTGATGGCTTTAGATATTTTATTTTGCTCTAAGTAAAGTTCTCCAATATTATTGACCGATGATGCTATACTTATGGTATCCTTACTCCCCATAGTCAATTTTAAACGAAGGGCTTGTTGTAGTTTTTCTTCAGCTTGTTTCCATTTTTTTATGGTTCTGTACGTATCACCAAGATTATTTAAGGTTTTGGCCATTTGTATGGTATCCTCATTTTTTTGTGAAATATTTAAATTTTTTTGATAAAAATAAATGGCACTATCATACTGTTGTAAATCATGGTAGGTGTTACCTAATCCCGTAAAGCTTTAAGCTAATGTATAGTTGTTCAAATTGTTCTTTCTATACACTACTTGACTTTTTTGGTAGCAGGCAATAGCTTCTTTATATAATTTTTGCTCCCGACTTACGTTCCCTAAATGCAACCAAAGCGTTGCTATTTTTTTTTGAATTTTGAGACTATTTCGCTCATCATGCTGGTCATACTGACGCAGGGCGGTCTTGTAAAAAGCGGTTCCTTTGGCAAATTCCCCAAATTCTACATATAGTTCTGCAGCCGAACCATAGTATTTCGGACATATTTCATTAAAGTGCTGTTTAATTTTGATAGCCTGCGAATATGCCTTGAGGGCAGCAGAGCGATTCCCTAACTTTTTATGATAATAAGCAATATTATTATAATATCGGGTCGCTTCTTTATGAAACGTAGGTATAGTTGTCAATCCCTTTTCAAGGGCTATGATGGACTTAGGAGATTGGTCGAGTTGATCATAGCATTCACTTATTTTATAATAGATAGCATGTGTTTCGTCGGTGACTTTAAGGACAGCTTTTTCGTATTGCTGTAGTACTAATTCAAATTCTTCATTTTCAAAGAATGTGTCCCCTTTATTTTCAAAATCTTGTAAGTCTTCTTGTGCATGCGTATGAAATGTAATAAGAAAGAAGATTATAACATATAAATATCTCATATTAAGCGTAGTTTCGAGTGCACTCAAAACTACAATTTTTACTCAATAATCCAACAAAAAAATCTGAAGTTAATAAAAATGCCTTTTTGAGTTTTTACTTCAAAAAGGCATTTTTATTAGTAGTAAGCACAACATATTATTCTATCGGATCATTTGAAGTATCGCTTGAACAAGACTTGATACCGCAGTCTGTACCTATTGTGATACTTTGTAACCAGGTTTGTGTATTAGTGCTATTGTTATCAATATCATCAATAATGGTATCAGATATAAAGGCTCTTGCTGCAGGTTGTCCGCTTGCGTTCCTTACTCCATTAGGATTGTACGTGCGTATTTGGCTTTTTATCTGTTCAGCAGACAGTCCTTGTCGAAGCATTAGCATTTTAGCAACTTGAGCTGTTAGATAAGCCGCTGCCAAAGATGTTCCTCGTGAGACTGAAGAACTTCCCGTATGATCTTTGGTTTCGTGTGTTCCTAATATGGCTACATCCACAAAAGCATTAGAGTAGTTTGCATAGTTTGCTAGTTGAGTTTGATTTTCGTTACCTGTAGCGGTTACGGCTATCACATTATCTAAACTATTCGTATAGTTTGAAGGCCAATGTGGTATTAAGTCATTGGAAGTCGTATCGTTGCCTGCCGATGTAATAAAAACACCATGACAATTTTCACCTGCCTTTTCTATTAATCCTTCTAAAATAGGGGACGGCGTTTCTGACCATCCAAAACTAGCATTAATTATATCTGCATAAAGTAGTCGAGCAGTAACTGTACCAAGGCAGATATTCCATAATGTACCATATCCATCATGATCCAATACTTTCAATGGAATGATATGAATCGGTTGATTTTGGGTAGCAAATTGATTGGCTATTACGTGAGCTACATCCGTTCCATGCCAGTTATCATCGTGAGGATTATGGTCATTATTAACATAGTCATAACCATATCTTACCGTAGGTAGTCCACTACATGTTGGACACTTTTGATAATATAAAAATTCGTGATACAACACATCGGTCGTATCTAACCCCGTATCTAAGATGACAATTTTTACAGTATCAGCGTTTCCATAAGCAATCGGTAGATTAAGCGGTGCTTGACTATTCGATGGAAAATAAACTGTTGGTGGAGCAGGACTTGTATTTGTATTCACTGATAATAGGTTAAACTCTACACCTTCCACGCCTTCTTTTTCTGCAATTTCGCCTTGCAATTTTTCTTTTTGAGATTCTGAGCCAATGAGTGCATCGGGAATGGATAATAAATCCATATACACGCTTATGCCATCACACTCAATACTTTGGATTATAGCGATATTGTTATCTGCTAAATATGCTTGAACATCGTTTCTTTGAATCCTCGTACTATTATCATTGTACTTTAAAATCATTTGATTTTTAACGTTAAGGGCTTGCTTCTTCTCTTTAACCGTTCTCTGTTCTACACAATTAATCTGTACTTTCGTGCTATTATTAATAATATACTGCTCCGTACGACTGCTTGCCCAAGCTCTAATTTCATTATTGTATGATTTGGTTAAATCTACTGTTTTTTGAAAGGTAAATTGAGCCGTTTTTCCAGCTTTTAGCACATTTGTAAACGTTTCTTCTACGGTCTCTTTACCAAATACTTGGTAGGAAACTCTAAAATTTTGAACATCTACGACATCAAAATTTTCAACTGTAACCGTTACGACATCTTCTCCTGTAAAAAAACAGGTGGTATCGTTGATAGAGTTGAACTCTATCACTTTTACATTTGGATTCTCCGTGATAGGTTCATCACCGTCATCTCCACAACTACTTACCCAAAAAGTAAGGACACAAAGTAGGAATAAGAAATAATTAGTCTTTCTCATGGTTTTAGCGTTTTTAACTTGTTTTGAAATGTTAATAAATAATGGTGTATGATTTTTTGCAAAAATACCAGTCCTTACGACTTTTGCAAGGACTGGCAACTTGAATTCATTTTGTCAAGGAGTGTGAAATTAGTGTCGTTTATATTAGTCGTGCTTTGGCGTTTTTAGGGAAACAACTTTTGAGTTTTTATTTAAAAAAATTATGGATTCAACTTTACCACCTTTTGATTGATGACTTCTTGATTCGTGATGACTTGCAAAATGTACGTACCACTAGGTAATTGTTGATGCTGTAAAGACAGTCTTTGTGAGTGTTGCCCTGCTTCAAGTTGACCTAATGATTGTACTTTAATAACCTTACCCTCATTCGATAAAAGGGATAATGTTACAGATTCGCTTTGTGGTAAATCTATATTAATATCCAAATAATCGTTAAATGGATTGGGCATAGCCTGAATACTTATGTGTTTATTTGATGGTGTAGTTGATTGACCTCCAGGCGTATCATCAATATCGGATGTTGATGTTAATTGTTTTTTAGCCTCCTCTAGCTGTGTTTTTAAGCTTCTTCGTTGCTCTTCTGATAAATCTTTTAACCTAAATATTGGACTAGTTTGAATGCCAGATGAACGACTTGAGTTATAGATTAATTGAAAGGCATCATCATCTTCCGTACAATTACAATCGGTCACGCCCATGTAGATAATATATCCTTGATTATAATCGAATAGACCATTTACTGCACTATTATTATAATTAGGGAAGGTTGTGGTTAAGCCCCAGTTTTGAAAGAATCCACCCGTTCCTACATTATTGCCTAACATAATATTTGAATATCCACTTGGTGGTATCGTCATATTGCTAACTTCTGCTACTGCCCAAATATACTGGCAACCCTCATCTGCTAAAATATCATCACCTGCGACTAGGGTATTGTAAGAAGCTGTAATTTCATAAGTATTAGTTCCTAATATTGGATTTTCTTCAATAGAAAATACAACTTGTTGTTCTTGTTTTTGAATTAAAGAAATATCATCAATCGCAAAGTCGTTTCCATCACCATTTACCGTTTCATCTACCAATATTCTAATTCTAATGTTAGCAGAAATTCCAGTAATATCAGCAGTCAATTCCTCCCAATCACACGGATCATTTGGATCGCCTGTGGTAAGCTGCGTCCAGTTAATAATAGGAAACCAAGTGGTCGAACCCGCAGTTTGAATTTCTACTCGAATACGAGGGGTAACATCATAGCAACAATTAGGCAAATGCTGAGCACTCATACAAAAAGCATATTCACGTCCTCTTTCTAATCCAATAGGCGTAGATGTTTCCCACACTACATTGGTTGTATTGGTTTGTTGTTGCGTTTTACCATTGACAAAGAGAATTTGACTATTAGAACCAATAGCACAGTGTGTATGGTCTTCCACTACCCAATTATCACAAAACGTATTAGCCGTCATAAAATCGGTTACACTATATCCATTGGGGAAAGAAGAGTTGTCTTCATAATTGCTAAAAAATCCTTGATAGCCCAATTCAAAATCACCATTTGGGATAAGATTCGTGCCAGGGCAACAGTAAGCTAGTGTATCCGTAGGGTTGCTGCTCGTATCTACGGTACAGACTACACCAGAAGTATCAGGGGTCAAAGGCGTGTCGCTTTGAAAAATATAAACGGACCCAGCATTATTTAACTGATTACCAAGTGTAGCATCTTCATCATCAAAAGGAGAACCCACTATAATATACTCGCCAGATATACCTACTTCTTGTGCAAACTGATCTTCAAATCCTCTATCTGCTGCTGTTATTTTTTGAATTTGCCCCCAATTATTGGCACCATTATGATCTTCAAAGAAAATATAAGCAGAACCACTCAGGGAAACAAAATTACCACCATTTGCATCCTCTCCATCTGCAAAAACTCCTACTACAGCATAGTTATTTTGAATATCTACATGGTTTCCAAAAAAATCAAAATTATCTATATCACTTGATAATAATTTAGCGGTTTGTCCCCAGTTATTAGTACCACCATTATCTTTTTCAAAAATATAAGCAGCCCCTGCTCCATTGATAATTGTTCCCGTTCCATCATCAAAAGCTTTAGCCCTAGCTCCTATAATAGCTCTTTCATTAGAAATGGCTACACTAAACCCAAAATTATCTCCTGCTGCTATGTCGGTTGAAGTAATTTGGGTTGTTTCTGTCCAATTATTTAAAGCTGTTCCTTGTCTTTCAAATATATAGGCTGCTCCAGCGAATGTATTATTTGGGGCATTTCCATCTTCACCCATAGCACCTATCAGTAAGCGATTGCAGGAAAGAGCT
>CAYLSF010000569.1:0-5190 GCA_964385675.1 uncultured Saprospiraceae bacterium | reverse complement strand
AAGTCGAATTAGAAAAGGAGCTAACTACTGTACAAAATCTAAAAAAAGACAATCATAAATATATTTCGGAAAAATAAATATATAAAATTTGTCAAAAACAGCCAATAAATTTGTCGTTACGTATCAAATGGAAGAATTCTAACTTTTGAAGGATTGATTCCAAATTCTTTTTTAAAGGATTTACTAAAGTGAGCTAAATCTTCAAACCCCACCTCTAGGTAAACATCACTAACTTTGCGGTTTGAGTTTTTTAAAATTTCTCTTGCTCGTGCTAATCTTTTTTTATGAATCCATTTATGAGGGGTTGTTCCGAATATATTTTTAAATTCTCTATTGAAGGTAGATAAACTACGTCCTGATTGTCTAGCAAATTCTGATAAAGGGAAATTGTATAAATAATTATGGTTAATAAATTGAGCTAAATCTGCTCGCTCTGTTCGAGCATATTCTTTAAAAAGGACGGCTAGATTTCTATCCGATTTCACTATCGCCATTAATGCCTCTTTAGTCTTTAATTCTAAAACATCTGGTTCTAAGGATTGTCCCTCTTCTAAATAGGATTTCACAGAACTCATCACACTTTTCAACAATAAATTAGGCTCTAAATGGATAACTCTTTTTTCAACAGGTTTTAAATTTTTTTCAAAATGAAAATCTTTAACGACTTTCCGTAAAAATTCATTGGATAATGCAAAAGTGTAGGTTTGAGCAAATCCTTCTTCAGGTGTAAAGGTTTTAAAATATGCAGCTTGAGTATATTTTCTGACAAAACAAAAGCTACCTTTTGGAAACTGATAGACTTGATTTTCATGCTCTATATTCATGATTCCCCTTTCCACATACGTCAAACAAGATGCGGGGAAATAGGCTTCAACTCGCTCGTTGTTTTGTGCTTCACAAGAGCCTGCCACTGTCATGTCCTGACAATTTATAAATTGGTGTTTTATTTTCCCTAAATTTATATCCATAAAACAAATTTATATATTTGAACAATACAAATGTTTGTCAATTTGTGTCAAAGTTTTTATTAAACGGTGGACGGCAAACGGTCAACGGTGGACGGTTTTTGTATTCCAGATAGCTATCGGGAGTAAATGAATTAATAATAACTACTTGATTATCAGACCTTCCAACTTCACCAAGTCGGTTTAAAATTTCTTTTTTGATATAAAAACAACTGTTAGGAATACCTGTAATTGTCACCGTTTATGTTGTAAAATATACGAAATTTACTAAATCAGATGAAATCTATAAAAAATATACATATCAATTGCGATATGGGCGAAAGTTATGGCAATTTTAAAATTGGTAATGATGATGCTATTTTTCCGTACATCACAGCTTGTAATATTGCTTGTGGATTTCATGGAGGTGACCCCTTGCATATAGAACAAACCATCAAAAAAGCCATTCAATATAATTTAAATATTGGGGCACATCCTAGCTATCCTGATTTGGCAGGTTTTGGGCGTCGTAAAATGGAGATTAAATCAGAAGAATTAAAAGCTATTGTAAAATATCAAATCGCTGCATTAAAAGGACTTTGTGAAAGTAGCGGAGGGCAATTAAGCTATGTTAAGCCACACGGTTCATTATATAATGTTTGTTCTAATAGTGAGCGAGAAACGATCGCTGTTATTGAAGCTATTCAAGAAATGGATGATTCTTTAGCCTTTATGGGGTTAGCAGGAAGTATTATGGAAGAGGTAGCTAAAATCAAAGAAGTTCAATTCATAGCAGAAGCTTTTATTGATAGACGTTATACTTCTTATGGCAAATTGCAATCTCGAAATAAAAAAAATGCGGTTATCACCGAACCAAAAGTAGCCCTAGAACAATTAGTTAATTTAGTACAGCATCAAAGAGTAGAAAGCGTTGACGGACAATGGATTTCTTTAAACGCTCAAAGCTTTTGTATTCATGGCGATAATCCATCAGCCGTTTCTATTTTACAACTAATACAAGACCATTTTGGTAAACTATATGGGCGTTGATATTTTATTATAATACCTTATGCACTACAAATGAACTTTACGATAAAACCTTATGGAGATAGTGCGATTCTGATTGAGTTTGAACAGCGAATTTCGCCAAAAATACACGAACAGGTCGTTAACTTGCAAGCTAAGATAAAAACGGCTGCTATTACAGGAGTAACTTATTTTATTCCAGCATATTGTTCTCTTACTATTGGTTATAATCCACTACTAATCCAATTTAAATCTATCAAAGAACAGATTGAGGATTTAAAAAACCAGCCTAGTGCAGAGAGTTTAACCCATAAAAGTCAATTGTTACAGATTCCTGTTTGTTATGAAACGCCTTATGGTTTAGATTTAAAATCAGTAGCTCGTTTGGCTAAAATTTCTAAAGAAAAGGTAATTCAATTACACACTGAAAAAACGTATCGAGTCTATATGTTAGGGTTTTTACCTGGCTTTGCCTATATGAGTTCACTATCCAAACAATTATTCACCAAAAGAAAAGCAACGCCTGTTTTGCGAATACCTGCTCAATCCGTAGGTATAGCTGGTGACCAAACGGGGATTTACCCATCAGAAGCCCCTGGTGGCTGGCGCATCTTAGGTCGCACACCAATTCCAGTATTTAATCCTAATTTATCTGATCCTTTTTTATTTAAAGTAGGCGATAGTGTCCAATTTAAGGCTATTTCAAGTCAAACCTTTCAAGAGATAGAAACCGCAATTTCAAAAGGTCAATTCAGTTTTAAATCTTTAGCATCTAATGGATAGTGTACAATTAACCATTCAAAAAGTAGGATTACAATCTTTAATTCAAGATAACGGACGCACAGGGTATCAATCTTATGGTGTACCCATTTCGGGTGTAATGGATAAATCCTCTGCCAAAATTGCTAATTGGCTAGTCGGCAATCCTGACAATACACCGGTGTTAGAGATGACCTTAATTGGAGCAACGATTCAATTTAGTGACGCTATTCAAATTGCAATAACAGGTGGCGATTTATCACCTAAAATCAACGGGCATCGTGTAGCGATGTACGAAACCCTTAAAGTAAAAAGTGGTGACACATTAAGTTTTGGGAGAGTCATTAACGGCTGTAGAGCCTATTTAGCAATTCGTGGTTATTGGCAGGTCAATTCATGGTTAGGAAGTTCAAGTGCATCTTCATTTAAAGGAAACATATTGACACCAGAGAGTATTTTAGAGCAAGATCAAACTTTACAAATTATCCCCCTTTTACCAATTATAAAAAAAATCTACCCTATTGATAAACGTCCTATCTTTCAAAACACAACCCGAGTAAGAGTTTTAGCAGGACCAGAATTCAAACATTTTTCGCAAGAAGCCATTGGCTTTTTCTTTAGTAAAGGCTATAAGATTCAAGCAAATTCTAATAGAATGGGCTATCGGCTTAATGGAACTATTTATAATTTCACTAGTCCTCCTCCACTCATTTCATCGGGTATCATACCTGGCACGATTCAAATCACAAGTGCAGGACAACCCATTATTTTATTAGCTGATGCACAAACAACTGGTGGCTATTATCGCCTTGCTAATGTCATTCAAGCTGATATGGATAAGCTAGCTCAGTTAAAGCCTAATGATACGATTTGGTTTTCTTTAGTGACATTGGAGGAAGCTTATGAGGCGAATAGGTAATAGGTAATAGGTAATAGGTAATAGGTAATAGGTAATATAAGGTAAATAAATGGAAAAGCCGTTGCAAATGGTTTGCAACGGCTTTTTTACTAAATGCAGGTAACCAGTATCAAGCATCTAGTATCCAGCATCAAGATCTTAGTCAAAAATCTTTTCTGGATGGTTACCGTAAGGTTCTAAAGCAGCTTTAGCGTCTGCTTGTAATTTTTGCATACGCTCTTTGAATGCTTTAGAATGCTCTAATTTATTTGCCTGTGCATAACATTCTTTTAAAGCCACAATAGTAGATAAATCATTTGCCTTTAATTGTTCTGCTCTCACAAAGAATGGGAATGCCTCAGAAAGATATTTTTTAAATTCCGTATTTAATCTATCGTAATTTTTCTGATCACTAAAATCTAATGCATCACGCTCAGCAGCAATCTGTACACCCATATTAAATCTTAATGCACCTGCCATATACAATACTTCAAAATACTTTTCGTCTTTTGATAAGGCCTGATTATAATATTCTAAAGCCTGAGGATACATTTCAGTTACAGTAGCTTTTTTAGCAGTCAATGTCTCTGCCTCTTCTTTTGCTTTTCCATCTTTATAAATCTTCTTAATATCATCAGATGCCGTTTGCATTAAGTTATAATACGTATTTCCTAATACATAATACAAAGATTTATTCTCAGGATCTGCTTCAATTGCTTTTTTCAATCTACCTTCTAACTCTGCCATTTTTCCAGCTTTCAAGAAATAGTTGATTTCGCTATACAACAACGTTTGATCTTCTGGATATTTCTCACGTCCTGTTTGTAAGTATCCTAAAGCTTTGTCTAAGTCAGAGTCCATATTGGCTTTGAATAAACCATCATAGATACCTGCTTTTTCTACACCTTCTTTCAATAAAATATTATAATACTTATCCGCAGCTTTTTTGTCATCTGCTACAACGGCTAATAATGCCGCATTTTCTACAAAATTAAGATACTTGCTTGCACCTTGCTCATCTTCACCAGCTAATGGATCTAGTTTTTCATCAATACCTAAGATAAAATCTCTTGTATCTAACATACCTTTATAAGACTGAAATGCTCCTTTATAGTCTTTAGCATCAATCTGACCTGCACCTCTAACCCATAATTCGGTTGCAGCATTTTTTAAGCCTTTCGCAGCATTACTTTTATGAGATTTCTTAGCCAATTCCACACCAAATACTTTTTTATAGGCTTCTACAGCTATATTTGCAGCATCTGGATTTTTCATGATATAAATTGGACTTTTAGCTAATGCTAAATAAATTTCACCTTTACCTAACCATACATTTGCTAGTTTCTTCGCAGGAATTTTTCCAATATTCTCTTCTTTAGTTGCGTAATCAATTTTATCTTTTGCTTGTTGTAAAGCATCTACATTGCCCTCTGGATTTGTATTATACTTTACTCGTGCACTATTTGCCTTTCTATATGCTTTATATGGATCGTCTTGTGCTTGTGTCATAGTTGCCACAAAAAGTAACATTAAGCATATACTTAAAGAAAGTTTTCTCATAAC
>CAYLSF010000568.1:0-5195 GCA_964385675.1 uncultured Saprospiraceae bacterium | reverse complement strand
TTCAATAATAGCTTTTGAATAGGTCTTGCTCGGTGTAAATGCGGAAAGAGTCCACCATTAGTAAAACACATAGATTCTATCTGTAAATCATTATGCCCCGAACCCTCTCTATCTAAATGTCTAGCTAATAATTCTTGTGCTACGGTATCACCGTAATCATGAGCGAAAACATGAAATCGCTTTACCCTAAAGTGCTGTAAAACAGATTCCATAATATCGGCTTGATAATGAATCCTATAATCGAATTTTTTGGGTTTATCTGAAAAACCAAATCCTAGCATATCAGGAGCAATAACCGTAAATCTTGCCGTCAATTCATTCCAAACTTTATGAAAATCATGTGTAGCAGTAGGGTAGCCATGGACAACTAATAATACCTCACCTTGTCCTTCTTTCCGATAAAAGATTTGATGACCTTGCCAATTTAAATACTGCCCTTTTGATTTCCATTCTTGTGGTGTCATTGGAATTTGATTTTTTTAGACCTCAGTCCCGATAGCTATCGGGATCAGAGAAGGCACAAAGTAAATTTATGAAAAAAGTTTCCTTATCCTGTCTGCTGAAAGCATCAAAGACAAAGTGCTAATAAGTATCCGTTATATTCACTCGAAACTCGTGCATTTAAAATGAATTATAATTCTTTGCAGAAATTATAAAAGACCATATAAAATAAAGCACTTATCGGTTAAAGATAAGTGCTTTTGTAAATAAACTCGCTATACACTATTAATTTCCAAAACTTAAATTGATTATTCCTTAATTTCCTCTTCTTCTACATCTGATTTTTTGATACGAAATTTATTCTTACCCTTCATTTTTAATTTGATGGACGTATCTCTACTGTCTTGTCCTGTTGTGGATTTGTATAATTGTCTGTATTTCTCTTCTGTGGACTTAGATTGTTTCTTGCCATTTACCCAAAATCCATTCTTGTTTAGTTTCAAATTGAATTTTTTACTTCCATCCTTTATAATTCCGTCTTTGATTAACTCTGCTTTGAACACATCTAACCATTCCATTTCTGCATCAAATATTCGTTCTCTTGCTCTGTCTAATCTCATGCGTTCATTTTCTATTCTTCTTAACTCATTCGCCTGCTTGCGTTCGATTCGAGCTAAAGTTCTTGCTCTATTGGCTTCAAAGCGTTCCAATTTTCGCAATTCATTGGCTTGTTCACGCTCCATTAAGGATAGAGCTCTTTCTCGTTCTACTTCAGCACGTTTTAGTTCGTTTTTGAGTTGACGCTCTTGAAATCGTAATAACTCCCTCTGTTTTGCCATTTTCTCTTTAGCCTTGAGTAATGATTTTTGTTGCTTAACTCTAGATTTTGCAAAACCACGTTCATAATTTCTAAAGATATTATCATAATGATTTCTACGATGCATCATCCCTGTTCCTTGATGAATTAAGTCATTGTATTTACCTTGTTCTTCTTTAGAGAGCAATTTTCCATCTTCATAGACCTTTACGACTTCTTCGCCATCCTTTTCTGATATTTCGACTTTTACGGATTTTGTAGCACCATTTTCTTCTACTTCTTGTGTCAAGGCTATCTCTGTCAATGTCTTTTTACCTAATCGAGAAGTATCCACTACAAATGCAATTTTAGGTTGATACATAGCAATTGGAAAGTTAGCTCTTGGACTAATCCCTGCTTTAGGAATGATTAACGAAGGAGCTTTTTTTCTAGGTAATTTAAGAACAGGTTGCTTTGGCGTACTAGGAATAATAACAGGAACTACCTTATCCGAATTTGATGGTAAAATGAGTTTACCTTTTGGTGCTACCGGCGGCTCAGGGAACTCAGGAGCAGTTGGAGCATCAGGTGGCGTAATCTTGCCAGGAGTAACGGGAGCTTTCGGTTCTTTAGGAGGTTTGGGTGCATTTGGTGGCACAGGAGCAACGGGTGGCTCTGGTGCAATTTCCTCTATTTCAGATATTTGCTCCTTTTCTGCTTCACTCTTTTGATTTTGAGCAACTACAGTAGTTGTTACCAAACAGAATAATAGAACACTCGTAAAGACCAACAACTCAGCATAATTGATGCGGGTATTTGGTTGTTGTAACAATCGCTGGATGCGATGTAATAATTGATTTTTCTTGCTAATAGCAGTCATAGATAATAACGGTTTTTGGATTTTAATGAATGATAAATTGGTTAATGCTTTCGCATATACTAAAGTATCTCCCGTAATCGCTACAGCTATATCATCACAACAATTTTCACGTTCTTCCCTAATTTGGTTTGAAATCCACCAAACAGCAGGATGGTAAAAAAAGATAATTTCAATAGCAGATTGTAGGAGGTTTACTAAATAATCTTGACGTTTAATATGGGCTAACTCATGTGCTAATATCGCTTCAACTTGATTCGCACTTAATCCGTTGATAGTCCCTAAGGGCAATAGAATAATAGGTTTAAAATATCCGATAACCATAGGAACATCAATGGAACTAGATTCGGAGAGTTGAATGGATTGAGCAATGTTAATTTTAGACTTTAAAATATCTAATTTACGATGCCAATTTTCGGGAATAGGGGAGAGGTTGTTTGTTTTGAGTGTGTGAATTTGCCACAATCCCCCTATTAATCGAAATGAAAACAGACATACACCAACTAACCATAACAGGACAATTAAAGTAATATTCTGATTTAAAAAGATGATGGAGGATTCTAGCAGTGAATTGGATTCTAAATTGTGAACGGCTTCTGTCCAAAGTATTTCTACTTGAGGATTATTCAATAAAAATGATTGTTCCTTGGAAAGATTGATAAAATATAAGCAGTTACTATAGAGAGTGTAAGCAAAAAGCCCAAATACACTTGTTAAAGCAACTATAGAAAGATTATATCGGATTTTTGCTGCATTTTGGTTAACCGCAAAAAGCAAGACAAATTTTAAAATTAAAGCAACTAAGATGCCTTGCCATAGAGAATGTAACAATGCCCAACCTAATGCTTCTAATAAACCAGAAGGTAAAATTTCATATAAATTATTCATTGTCGTCTTCGTTTTCGATTTTTTGAATTAATGCTTTAATTTCTTCTAATTCTGCTTGAGAGGTTTTGTGATTCCCCAAAGCTTGCATTACTAGCTTCATAGCAGAACCGCCAAATGTTCTATTTAAAAACTTATCGAGTAAAGCAGATTGTGTTTCTTTCTCTTTAATCGCTGCGGTGTAGATATGCTTTCTACCTTGTCCTGTACGGAATAATAACCCTTTCTTTGTCATGATTTGCATCAATTTCAAAGTAGTCGTATATCCCATAATATTATCCGATGTTCGATTTTCATTAATTCGTTCATTAATATCCCGAACGGTACAAGGTTGCTCTTTCCAAAGCACTTGAAGTATCTCTAATTCTGATTCTGTTGGTTTATTTTTCATATTAGTTCTATATTACGAATTGTTTCGTACAACAAATATATACGAACAATTTCGTAATAGCAAGAATTTAATACGAAACTATTCGTAATAAAATGTTAAAATAAGTTAATAGGTTTCTAGCAAACATGTATTGAAGATTGATTTGATAGCTTATACTGAAACACTGGATAGTAGCAATATCTGCACTTAAAGGTTGAATGGCGATACGGTGATAATTAAAGAGAAATATGGTTACTTAGGTATGAAAGATACATTTGTATTAAAGTATTTTAGAGATGGGGATTATTTTTTAGAGATAAATGAATTAGATGCTTATAGAAGATGGAAATGTATCAATAATACTGTAAAATGGTGCGAGTAAGTGGGTTTAGAAAAATTTATTTAACATAATATAAGTTATAGGAAAAGTGAAGGTTTAGCCATGTCACAAAATAGTAGTTTTGAGAATGGTGGTTTTAGTAGCCTTTATATACCGAAAACCGTTAGTCAAAATCAGGTCTATGGCACGCCTATTCCTTCGGTACTTGATACTAAAGAAACATTCTTACATTTTTGCTCTCAGCAGCAAGGAAATCAAGCACAACGAAAGGCTTACTTTTTAACCAAACATAGAAGGATAAATTTATACATAGCAAGTGCCTTAGAATCTCATAAATACTCTGAACTCACAATTATCAATAAAGCACTTGCTATGTATAAATTTATCCTTCTATGTTTGGTTAAATTTATACATAGCAAGTGCCTTAGAATCTCATAAATACTCTGAACTCACAATTATCAATAAAGCAATACGAAATTTAAGGTTTTGTAGTTCAGTCAGCCTATTAGCATCAAATTGGTTAGATGAAGTCGAATTTGTAATGACATCGAAAAAGTGTAAGAATCCCCATTGTGCGATATGCCGCCGAATAAGAAGCGGTAAATTGGTTAATCGTGTAAAATCGGCAATAAATGACGAAGCAAATAAATCAATTTTTAGCAACAAAAAGTTTTATATGCTTACTCTCACCCTAAAGTCAACCGAAAAGTGCAATGTGAAGGAGTATTTAAAGCGATTTAGAGAATGTAGTTCCAAGTTTCGTAGAGGAAAATTATACAAATCACTTTTTAGTGGTTCTATTACTTCTATTGAGAATGTCATCAAATCAAACAAACATCATATTCATTCTCATTCTTTAGTTCTTGGAAATATAAACCAAAAAGTTACAGACGTTCAAAAATCGCTCTCCGAGAATTGGCATAAGATTACAGGGAATTCATTCATGTTAAGTCTGGATTTAATCAAAAATGACAGCTTGGAAGGTGGTATAATGGAAGTGCTTAAATATTCTACAAAGTTTGCTAACCTCAAAAACTTAAAAGGTAAAAAACTGGATAGGTTTGTTGAATGGATTCGAAGTACTAAGGGACTGAACTTTGTAAATGTTACGGGAGATTTCCGAGGTTTAGGAATTACGGGGAATGAGTCAAAATATGATGTTATCAAAGATAGCAGTATTCCGGCTCTAGGTGATAATTACGGAATGAGAACCTCAAAAATTAAATACAATTTCTCTACACAATCATCTATTCCCAAAAGTCAGAAACAATCATTTAAAGACACTATCCATATCACAAGGCTGGACCCAAAGTACGTCAACTTTCAAAATGATAATGAGGACGAGCTCGAAGAATTAAAAGAAGATTTTCAATACTGCAATAATATTGAGGACTTAAGATACTATGCATTGCATAAAAATGACCCTGATTACTGGACTGAATTTGATGACCTTTTATACGGAAATTCAAATACAAATCAGCCGTTA
>CAYLSF010000567.1:0-5216 GCA_964385675.1 uncultured Saprospiraceae bacterium | reverse complement strand
ATCAATATAATTACTATCGTGAATCGCCGTAGGTTCATTGAGAACAATTAAGCCATCTAGTAACCGTCTTCCTTGTTCTTGTGTACTTTTTACAGCTATAAATTCTTCTATTAGTAAGCCACCTACACGCTCCCAATATTTTCTTGTTCGCCAAGTTTCATGTTTACTCATAATCTCTTGATTTTAAAAATGAAGCAAGAAATGATTTTTCAATCATTTATACAGGTTTTATAACATCCTATTTATATCATGAAAAGGTTTCCATATTTCAAATTTTCTTTTCCACCAATAAGGATCATAACCTAAAGGTTCAGCATACAATGTATCCCCTCTAAAATATTGAATCTTTCGTTCACAATCAGATTTCATCAAACTATCTATATTTAGACTAAAAGGTTTTATCGCATACTGCTCAATATCTCTTATACTTATTTCTGTATTAATATTTTCATTAAAACTTTCAGTATAACAATCAAGTATGAATGTCGTTATAGTATCTTGATTTACAATTTCTATATAATCAGGTATTATTTGATACAAAAGAACATACTCTATATCTTCCAATAAGAAGTTATAAGGATCTTCCTCATACGAATAACGTATAATCTCCTTATCCGTGACTTTAGAAAAATAGTGTCTTGGTCCATCATTTATATCATGATAATCATAGATGACATTGTCTCCCTTAGGTATCCTAATTCTATTGATTTCTCTTTTATCATCATAAATAACAAGTAAAATAGTAGAATCTGTATCATCTATTTCTGTAAAAAATAATCCCCCTAAATCTGCACTATCAATAGAGTTAATTCCTTCTCTTTTAAATATGTCATAATCTCTATAACATCGTCCTTTCTCGTATTCATTATTAATCGAGCATGAAATGAAAAAGCATAAAGCCATAAAATAGAGTAATCTCATGAAATTTCTATTTGAGGTGAAAATGAAATTAGAAGTATATTTCTCAAGGTAATAAATGTAAAAAACATATTTCTATCTATAAAGTGTTAGCACTAATTGAGCACCAATAATTCCATAATTAACTAATTTTAACCTGTATGAAAAAAACCTTACTATTTTTACTGGCTTCTATATTAACTTTAAACCTCACTGCCCAATGCACAGGTGGCTCAAATGAAGGCATACTAACCCCAATTCCTAGCACCTCCGTCAATACCATTTCCATTAAAGGTGGTCGATATTATACTTTTACAGCCACAGCAGGTCAAATTTTCTTATTTTCTACACATCCTGATGATGGTGGCTTAACCGCTTTTGATACCAAAATCACCATTTTAGATAATAGTGGAACAGCATTAGCCTATGATGATGATTACTGTGAGCGATCTTCTCGATTGGTATGGACTGTTCCTTCAGATGGAACATATCGAGTACTCATGATGCGATTTAATTGTGTGGGGACGGGTACACCTTCTACGATGGCGTATCAAATTTTAAATAGCTACACTCCAATTGATAATAGTTGTGGAATTTCAGCTTGTGAAAATGATGAATATACCTTGCTTTCGAATATGCCGAGTGATTTTTTTGAATATGTGAGTGCAGGAGGTGAACCTAATACAGATGGTATGGTGGGCACAAATCAATCGGGTTGGCAAGGGGCAGAATTTCAAAGAGGAGGTGTTCGCAGAATGTTGAGTGGTGTTATCAATAATGATATAGACTTGATAAAAGATGCTTGGCTAACCATTCGAGCAACTTTTGATCAACAACAGGCTAATGGTGGGTTTGGCGATAATTCTTCTGATGCTGCTTTTTGGCTGCATGAATGTAGTCACTCTTTATTGATTTTAAAAGAATCCCCTTTATATGTTAATCCTGACTATCAAGATAGTATTACTAAATATTTACCTTTTATTGAGGATGCTTTAGAATACATTACAAGCCCTACAGAGTTAGACTTACTCTTTAATCAATACGATAAACAAGCAGCTAATCGATTATTTATTGATGCGAATGCCATTGCGTTAACGGGTTTATTACTTGACGATACAGCAACTTATCTTCCGATTTCAAGACTTTTCATTGCTCAAGGTTTGGAGATTATGCAGGACAGTATTTTTTGTGAAAAAGGAGGATATGATACGAGTTATCAAGGAACCTCCATTTTTGAATTGAATTATTATACCACTCGTTTTTCCTATCCTAATTTGGATTGTATTTTAAGAAAAGGAACAATTTGGGAAGCTCTTCGAGTCGATAACACTGGTTTTATTGATACCGTTGGTAATACTCGGACGGGTAGTTGTCAAGAATCTTATAATGGTTCGTGTAAAGAAGTCAATTATCGAGAAGTAGCAAGAGGACTATATTATTATGGCTATCGGTTTTGCGATTTTACAAACGGGATTGATCCTGCCATTAGAGTTTACCGATACGGACAAAACAATCCATCTTATAATCCAACCATATCGTGTAGTGGAAATTGTAGCGTATTACCTGTAGAATTAACTCAATTTGAAGGACAATGTATAGATGAAGGCATAGAACTAACTTGGCAAACAGTCTCAGAATTTCAAAATAAAGGATTCAATATTGAATTAGGAATAAAAAGTGAAAAATCCGAAATAGAATGGAATTCAATTGGTTTTGTGAAAGGTAAGGAGTCTAGCACTGCACAATCGACTTATACTTTTTTAGATAATACTCCATTTACAGAAACCGTTTATTATCGTTTAAAACAAGTAGATTGGGATGGAAGTGTTAATTATTCTAATATAATCAGCCTTCATTGCGAAAAGGATGAGGTTTTTGATTTTGAGCTTTATCCAAATCCTGCGGAGAACGTTTTAAATATCAACCCTTATAGATTTCAAAAACCTATAAGATTTAAGTCTGAAATAATCGAAATATATAACACTTTGGGGAAACTCGTTTTAATACAAAATTTTAAACAGCAGATTGATCTTGATACATTGCAATCAGGTCTCTACTATTTAAAAATTGGAATGACTATTAAACGATTTATAAAGTTGTAATTATAGAAAAGCCCTTTCATCACAAGGACAAAAGGGCTGGTAATTATATTTTGAAATGTTTATCTACTGATATTTATTTCAACTTAGATAAGTCCAATTGAACTTCAATGTTATTTTCTGTCGTTTCTTCTACATGTTCAAACTTATAAAATAACTCACCCGTATAAGCGTTTGGATTGACTAGAAATCCAAAGCCATTAAAAAAAGATTCTGCTGCATTTGCGTCATCGTCCCACAACCATGTTTTTTCAAATGTCGCTTTTATATTAATATTTAAAGTTACCTTATTAGGAATCGAACGTTTTGCCATATATTTTCTATACACCACCTCACAATCAATCGGAAAGTTATTTCTTGACATCGGTGGTAATTCCGCAATAGAAGTAAATTGACCTGCTACAGCTACCCCTAAACTACGATAGTTTTCATACTCTCCATTATTTGTTTTGCCTAGATTCCACGAAAATTGAGCAATTTTTTCATTAGTCCCATTTTCAAATTCAAAATCCTTTACACTACGAGAAAAAGAAGATCCCCACGAATAATCACTATTGACACCAGCAGCATCTGTACTTGCGTTAGCTCCGATAGAAAAACTTTCAGATTCGGTGTATTTTCCTTCGGAATTCAAGTTTTCAGGATTATCTAATTTCAAATCAGGTAAATCTTTTGATGTAATCGTAATGACTAAGTCTTTTAAGTAAAATCCTTTTTTCTTTGTTTGACTATTATAATTCTTCATTTCAATCTTAGCCCCATTCAGTTTTAGGTAAGAGTACAAAAAACCATTTGACCAAGCCGTTTCTGGTTCAAAGTTAAGCTTAACTTTACCCATCGTCGTTCCTTTCGAGGTTTTCATTGGAACATACTCAATCTTTTTTACATCATACTTGACCACATTTCCACCATTCACTTTTGATGTTGCAAAGTCATTTACGATATGAAATGGAATACCACTTTTATCAATTTGTCGCCATTGTTTCAATTCAAACTGCATGGATTTTTCACTTCCTTTACCTGTGTATTTTACAATTTCTAAGTTATAGATTCCCCCTTTTCGTTTCCACCCTAAGTAACTATCTCGCTTTACGAGAGATTTAAAATAAATATATCCGTCTTTATCTTGAAGCAATTTAAAGCGTTGACTCTGTAACCCTTTACTGGTATTCAAATATATATTAGCACCACCCTGCCCTTTTTTACTTGAATCATCAATCAAACTATTAGGATTCAGTCGAGAACGAATTTCGTATGTTCCGTTTCCTTTAGATATAAACTTAAAGTGTTGGTTGGTATAGTTCTGATTAACATGTTTACCATATAAACCAATATTGGTTCTATCTGCCCTATTTGAACCCACAATATCTACTACTTGATTTAATCCTTTGGCTTCTATATGGTACCAATGACTAGTTGATAAATGGTTTTGATTCAAATTTGATAATAATAGCTCATCTTTACTACTATTTATAGGTGTTAATTTATCTTTGGTCAGTAATTTTTTTCCTTCTCCAGAGACAATCCATACGGCTTTATGATAATAATTGGCATCAGCACCCACTATTTTAGGGCTTTTTGTCCAACCTCCTTCCGACTTAACAGGCTTCTCTCCTGTAGAAAACAATAATCTATTTGTGTGAAAATTGGTCAAAAGATACCCCTTCTTTCCTTCTACATTCACTGCTGTAAATTTCCACCTTGCTCGATCATAATAATTACCATCCGTAGCCAATATTGCTTTACTTTTTGACCAACCTCCATCTTGAGCATCAGCTTTTCTTATCGGTTCTCCAGGGCACATTAAATATCGCTTTGTCTTTACATTTTTAATAATAAAACCTGCTTTACCACTAGTAGGGATTAATTCCCATTTCGCCAAATCATAATAATTTGCATCTGCCCCTACTACTTCTGGACTATTTCCCCAACCTCCGCTAGGCTGATTTTTAATGGTACTTCCTGATGCCAAAGCAAATCTTTCCGTTTTCAAACTTTTGAGAAAAATATGATTTTGTGCCATTACGACAGAAAAACTCATCGGAAATACAATCGTTAATAAAAGAAGTAATCTTAAGTAACTTGTATTCATAATTTTTAATTTGAGTGAAAATTTTAAATACTTACAATATATATATATTTAATTTAACAAATATTAGTTTTAAAATAGTATATACCAAATAAGTTTTAATCTTGAATGAGCAAAATAATGGTAGAAGC
>CAYLSF010000566.1:0-5230 GCA_964385675.1 uncultured Saprospiraceae bacterium | reverse complement strand
ACTTCATATCATAGTATTTTTATTTATATACCCCAGAACATATTTTAATACAGTTTTATTTGCATTATCATTTACTCCTTTCTCAATAGTTAAAATAAGTTACTGATTCAACGAAATCATCAATAATAACAGATGTACAGGATTTTATTCATTTTATTGTTGACAATACTAAGTACTTCGATTTTTGCTCAATCTCTTGAAGAAAAACGAGACAGTCTTTTAAGCGTAATCGAACGGGCAAAAGAAGATACGACAAAAGCGAAAACTTACGAACGTTTAGCAAGATTATACTTATATACTCAACCTAAAGAAAGTATGAATTACGCTTACCGTGGACTGCAATTGAGTAAAAAAACTAATTTTTATAAGGGACTAAAGGAGTGTTATGGTGTTCTTTTCAATGGACATTATTTTTCTGGCTCACATTCTGATAGTTTATTGATGTATATTAAATTATTAGAAAATCATGTAAAACCCAATAATAATCCCACAGATATGAACACGGTTTTTTGGAGTTATGCAATATACTACGGCAGACTAAATCAAACCGACAAAGAAATTGAGTCATATCTGAAGGCTTTGGATATAATCAGAAAACATGGCGGAACAGCTAATGAGGAAGCACAACTACTATGCAATGTCGGGATTGCGATGAGTAGAAATGCAAATCATTTGGAAGCCTTAGAATATTATAAAGCAGGATTAGCGTTAATTAAGTCGCCCATTGCTAAAGGAAATATTTTATATAATATAGCACTAACTTATGATAATCATTTGGATAAGACAGATACCGCAAAAATATTGTTTAATGAGGCCTATTTGTTGTTTGAAAAAGCAAATAGTTATGAAGGGATGGTCGATATCTTAATTATTAAAGGAGAATATAACGACCTTGACGGGGAATTTGAACAAGCGAATCAGTTTTATAACCAAGCTTTGACGATGATTGAGGAAAATGATTTGGGTTACCAATGGATTTCGATATACAATGCATTTGCTAAACATTATACTTTACAAGAAAAATTTCAAAAGGCAGTTGATTATGGTCAAAAAGCATTGAAGACGGTAGAAGATCAAGATGATTACTCGATTTTAAATAATGTTTATCGAATATTAGATGTAGCTTATGCTGGATTGGGTAATTATAAAAAAGCCTATGAAGTCCGAGGATTGATTATTGAACACAAGGATAGTATTAGTAGTACATCTTTGAAGAATGCAGTTGAAGAGTTAGAAACAAAATATGCTGTTAAGGAAAAGGAAAAGGAAAATGAGTTGCTCAAAGCAGAACAAAAAGCCAATCGGCGAAATAATCTGATTATTACCATCGCACTTTTGGCAGGTTTACTATTGGCTGTTGGCTGGGGAATTACAAGTTTTAGAAGTCAGCGACAAAAACAGCGTTATAATCAGCAACTAGAAACTAAAAATAAGAAGTTACAAGAATTGGATGAAACTAAAACTCGATTTTTTGCCAATATTTCACATGAATATAAAACGCCTTTGACCTTGATTATGAATCCAATACGGAAGGTATTGAGTAGAGATAAATTAGACGATGAAGACAAGTTTTTAATCAAATCCGCGGAGAAAAATAGCTTACAGCTATTTGATCTGACAAAGCAAGTATTGGAGCTTACCAAATTTGAAGTCAATAAAGCAAACTATAATCCGATTAATTTCAATCTTCACAATGCCTTGAAAAAAACATTTGCTGATTTTCAATCAGCAGTCATTAGCCGTAATATTGATTTTCAATTTCGTTTTGATGGTAATGTCGAATTGGTTACTTATTTAGATTATTTTAAATTTTCAACGATTATTAAAAATTTAATTTCCAATGCCTTAAAGTTTACTCCCGACAATGGAAAAGTGGAAATTGAAGCAACTACAAACAAGCAAGATATAATCATTAAAGTAACCGATAATGGTCGGGGAATTCATAATGCCGATCTGCCACATATTTTTGATAGGTATTACCAAGCTAAAAATACGGTAACGATACAAGAGGGAGGAACAGGAATTGGCTTAGCAATTTGTAATGAGTTTGCTAAGATTATGAATGGACAAGTTACGGTTAATAGTGAATATGGAAAAGGCAGTCAATTTATCGTTCGTATTCCGATAGTAACAAATTTAGAAGCTACCTCAACTTTATTTGAGTTTACGGAACAAAAAAGTGTTACAAATTTACTGAAGCCAAACGTTCATAATCACCAATTACCCAATATTTTATTAGTCGAAGATAATTTGGATATGCAGGATTATATTCAATATATTTTACAGGAATATTATAATGTTTCGGTTGTGTCAAATGGAAAAGTGGCCTTAAATTTTTTGGAAAAAAATTATAAAAAGGTTCAGCTAATCCTTAGTGATTTAATGATGCCTGAAATGAATGGTTATGAACTTATTAAGCATTTGAAGCAAACACCAAAGTATGCTACTATTCCAACCATCATGCTAACCGCATTGCATACCAAAGATGATAAACTTAAGGCGTTGCGTATCGGTATTGATGATTATTTGACCAAACCATTTATCGATGAAGAATTAATAACTCGAATTGATAATTTAGTACAAAATTCAGAAGAACGAAAGACGTACAATGTCATTGAATCCACTGAAAATGAAGTAAATAATTCATCTAAAAAAGTAAAAAGTATTAGTGTTGGAGCAAAAAACAATTTACCAACTGATGAGTTGGAATGGTTAGAAACGCTAGAAAATTTGGTCAAAAAACATTGTTCTAATTCCAACCTAAAAGTAGATTTTATTGCCAATGAAATGGCAGTCAGCGAAACTGGTGTCTTCCGAAAAATCAAAAAACTAACAGGTTTAACACCCAAAAAATACATTGATGAAATTCGGTTTCAAATTGCTCGTGAACTTTTAGAAAACCGAAAAAATTATACGATTAAGGCAATTGCTCTGAACGTGGGTTTCAAGGACGAGAAGAATTTTTCTCGTAATTTTAAAAAGCGATTTGGGAAGTATCCGAGTGCGTATTTGGAGTAAGAAACAATTTGTAAAGTCCCTAGTGTGAAATAGACTTACTAAGTCTGAAAGACTTCGCAAGTCGGAAACATCTAAAAATAAATAATTCAAATGAAGCAGAACTACGAAAAACAGAGAAGCGTTTTATTAGTATTCCTATTTATTTTAGGAATCAGTACTATCTCAATCGGACAAGCGAACGAAGCCAAAAAAGATAGTTTAATAAAGCTTTTGAAGCAAGATATTGAAGATACAACGAGAGTGAACATCTATTTGAATTTGTCGGGATTGACCAGTTACCAAAACCTGGAACAGTCTGAAAAATACGCTAAAAAAGCATTACAATTAAGCAAAAAAATCAACTATTACAGTGGAGAGTTCCATTGTTATCATGCGGTTTTCAAACATCATCACTTGAAAGGTTCGCCTGCAGATAGCTTTTTGGTTGCCATACAATCAATGGAAAAAATAGCGAAATATATCACTGATTCTTCTCAGTTTATAGTGCTTCACGGTGATTATGCTGGATATTATAGTTTAATCAACGAGTTAGATAAAAATGTAAAAGCCAACATAGAGGCACTTCGATTAATCAAAAAGTTTAACCCAAATCCACTTTATGAGGGTATAATACTACATAATATTGGGCGGAATCTCAAGAAGTTGGGAGATAGGAAAGAGGGTTTAGCTTACTTTTTCAAAGCAGCACCCTTATTTGGCGACAATGAATATAAAGGTATGAATTCGTTAGGAATTGCGACAACACATTATGAGTTGTATGACGATATTGACACCATTCAAATCTTTGTAGATGAAGCTTTGGCAATATTTGAAAAAACGAACAGTACCTTTGGTTTGATTAGAACGAAGCAGTTGAAAGCACTTTTTTTCAGAAAAAAAATCAATCAGATAAGGCATTGCCATTATTGAAAGAGGCTAAGGCATTAGCTGAAAAAAATAATTTTGGGATTTTTAATACCGCAATCTATTCCGAGTTTTCCAATTGTTATTATCAAAAAAAGCAATATTCAAAAGCTATCAAATATGGTGAACAAGCAATAGAATTGATGAAAGCCAACGACAATTACGACATTATTTCCAATGTCTATTTACCTGTTTACAAAAGTTATAAAGCGACAAATCGCCATAAAAAAGCGTTTGATGTACTTTTGGAATATACGAAATTGAAAGATGAGGTTGAACAGAAAAAACACGCTGAAGAAGTCCAAAAAATTGAAACGCAATTTGCCGTCAAAGAGAAAGAACAGGAAAATAAAGTCCTAAAAGCGGAAACGGTTGCCAACAAAAAAACGATACAAAACAGAACGACGACTGCGATTGCTTTACTATTGGGATTGTTATTATTGGGAAGTTGGGCAGCTGTAATTTGGAGAACAAATCGCCAAAAACAAAAGTACAATGAAGAACTCGAAGCAACTGTAGTCGAACGAACTGCCGAATTGCAAAAAGCCAACAAAAATCTCGAACAAGCCAACTATGAACTTCGTACTTTTAACTACATCGCTTCGCACGACATCAAAGAACCGATACGAAATATTGGTAGCTATGTCAGTTTGATAAGACGCAAACTACCAAAAGACTTAAAAGAAAAATTAGGTGATTACTTCAAGACTATCAAACGCAGCACCAACCAACTTTATACCTTGATCGAAGATTTTGCTTACTATTCTACACTTTCACAAGATGAAGTCATCGAAAGTAAAGCCGTTGATTTAAATTTTTTGACCGAAAATGTAGTTGAAAGTTTGGCGGAAACCGTTGCTCGATACAAAGGACAAGTCATTGTAAATGATTTACCAACAATTAATTCAAGGAACTCTTTATTGTTTACAGCTTTAAAAAATTTGATTGAAAATGGTTTAAAATATAATCAAAGTGAAAAACCAACGGTAGAAATAAGCTATTCAGCAACAGCAATACATCATCAAATTACAATTTCCGATAATGGAATTGGTATTGATGAGCAATACCATGAAAGGATTTTTGAAATGTTTAAGCGGTTACACAATCGAGGAGAATATGAAGGATCGGGTATTGGTTTGGCGATTGTAAAACTAGTCATCAGTAAGTTAGAGGGGACAATAACAACAAAAAGTGTAGTCAATCAAGGTAGTCAATTTATTTTAAAACTACCTATAAAGGTCTAAAAGATTAGTCACAGCAATTCTCGGTTTAGAAAAAATTAAATATTATATCAATAGCCCCGTGCTTC
>CAYLSF010000565.1:0-5230 GCA_964385675.1 uncultured Saprospiraceae bacterium | reverse complement strand
TTCAATGAAATTCTTATGAAATGCTTTACCTTATTCATTGCCTTTATTGTTATTTATACGAGTGCTTTTGCTCAAATTTATCAAGGAGATGGGCGACTCATTTATGCCAATGAATTGGTCAATAATGCCAATGGAAATGCCGCAGAAATTAATCCTGCTCTACTAGGTGGCACAAAAGTGACTTCGTCTTCCTTTAATTTATTACAAGTCGGTTTTCGGGGATATAGTAATGCGCTTAACAGAGGAGAATTATTAGATTTTATGTTTTCAGATGATTCTATTCCAGAGATTCGGAGAGATGAAATAGTAGATGGATTGATTGAAGATAATGGTAATTTTGAATTTTCGGGTAGCTTAGATATTAATTGGATTTCATTGTCCTGGACAAAACCAGGCTTTGGTGGTTTGTCTTTTCATATTTCGGATAAAATATTTAGTGATGTTAATTTAAAACCAGGTTTAACTGATGTCTTATTTATTGGCTCAGAAGCTGATGCTTTAAATCCATTGGATGAAGATACCGATTTAGCTACAGAGGGCGAATCCAATATTAATTATACCCACATTAGAGAAATGAGTTTTACGTATGGTCGTCAAGCCTTTGAGACGGATATTTGGAAAGTCAATATTGGTTTAAATTATCGAGTACTTTGGGGCGTTGGTCATTTCGATAGTGAAGTAGATGGCACAAATGTAGAAGAGGGCAATTCTTCATTTTCTGAATTTTATCAAATCAATTATGGTAATTTGGACTCTTTATTTACGGATGTAGCTCAGAATCTTTTTGCTACATCGGGTAAAGGTCAATCGCTAAGTGCAGGTGTTTCAGTAGATTGGAATGATAAATTTCATTTTGGGGTATCTATCTTAAATCTAGGAAGTGTATCTTGGGATAAAAATGTACTACAAACAGATGATGCAGATTTAAGAGATATTGACTCTACTAACTCTGGATATGATACTTATGATACCTCCTCTGAATTTGATGAAGTATATGATGCTTTGGGGTTTGAAGTACAAGAAGAAGGAGAAAATTTTGAAACGGGTTCAAAAGGTAAACTCAGAGTCAATGCACACTACCAAATGACTAAAGGAATGAGAGGATATTTTGATATTATCGTACCCGTAGGTAGTAATGATAGAGCGATATATGATCCAAGTTATATTGTTGGATTAGATTATGCTATTATCCCAGATGCTTTTCATGTGAGTACGGGGGTACAATATAGTAGTGAAGTTGGATATAGAGTACCGCTCGGTGTATCCGTTTCTTTAGGTACTAAGGCTTTTCTTTCTGTATCGACAGGAGATGCAAGAACCTTATTTGACAAAGATGTTGAAAATCCATTAAATTCTTTATCTATTTCGCTGATTGGCGTAAATGTTCAAAATGATACACCTGAGACTGATGGATTAGGTTGGTTAGACTAATTGAAGAACACCTAAATAGCTTTTTGTGCAGTTTTGGGGACTTTTCGATTTAAATGATTATTCTTTAAAACCTTACTAAAGTTTAAGAGTCTTTTGATAGTACACAGAATAATAAGTTGATTAACATAGATGATATAAGTATAAAACTAGAAAATACTTGGCTTAATTGCAGGATTTAGTTCATCGCAAGCTATATCAAGTATCAAAATTATTAATTGAGTTATCGATAAACTTAATCAACTTATTGATGCTTATATTATCTTTTGTCAATGAACTTGTTATACTGTGTTCTATCAAAAAATCTTAGAGACTTAGTAAATTTGATTTTTGTAAAAGACTAAAAATTAATTATTTATGATTCTGCATCTTATCAAGAGAGTTTAATTTCTTTGTAAAATTAATCTTTCCAGTCTTTTAGATATAGTTTTAGAATTGTCATTTTTATTATGGCAAAGGAATAAAATTGAAATTCATTCTTCATGTACAATTTTCAATTCTATATTAAAAACTTACTCCTTTTTAAACTTATCAAACCAAGCCAAAATATATTCAATCTTCGTAATCAAATGACTCGGGCGATTGGCAATAAAATGATATGCTCCTGGTATTTCAACCAATGCGGTTTCGATTTTTCTGAGCTTTAAGGCATGATAGAGCATTTTAGCTTCTGCTGGAGGCGTGCGTAAGTCATTCATACCGACCATTACTAATGTTGGCGTTTGTACATTTCCAACTAAAGAAATAGGAGAAAATTTTAGATAAGTATCTGGATTTTCCCACGGCTGCCCTGGATAGCGAGAATTGGCATACCCATAATAATTATCTGCCACTAAGGTTTTACTCATCCAATTCATGATAGGTTTAATTACAGCCGCTGAACGGAAGCGATTATTTTTTCCAATTATCCAAGCTGTCATAATACCGCCTGCACTTCCGCCTGTTACAAATAGATTATCTTCCGTTAGATAAGGTTGTTTTAATAATTCATCCACCCCGTCCATTACATCGTTATAGTCTTCGCCAGGATAATTATTGTATAGTAAATTCCCAAATTCTTCGCCATAGCTTGTACTACCTCTAGCATTTGGATAAAATACCACATAACCTGCCGTAGCGTATAATTGCATTTCTGGCGAAAAGCGATCTCCATAATTGGCAATCGGACCACCATGATTTTCTACTAAAAGGGGATATTGTTTAGACGCATCAAAATCGGGCGGATAAACAACCCAACCTTGTATATCGCGTTGGTCAATCGAAGATTTGTACCAAATTTCTTCTACTTTTCCGAGCGTTCTGTACTCTAATAAATCTGAATTGACCTGGGTCAATCGCTTCATCGTTCCACCCTTTGCTAAAAATCCAATATCCGCAGGATGATAAGGCGTACAATAGGTAAATGCAATTTGTTCATTTGAATTGATAGAATAAGAACCGCCACTATACGGACGACCGATAGATGTACCACCAACATTATCTGCTATTTTACGAGTTTTACCTTTTAGATTGGTATAACCGATTTTAGTATTGCCCTTATCGTCATATTGAAAATAAAGTCCTTTTCCCGATTTATCCCAATTGATACTAGAGACGCTTCTATCCAAATCCAAAGGAATTTGCTTTCTATTAGAGCCATCAAGATTCATGGTGAATAACCGAGTGATTTGATAGGTTTGTACTTTATCGTCATAACCCAAATACGCTATCGTTTGACCATCGGGAGAAATAGTAGGAGTACGATCTGGCCCTTTTCTATCGGTGATAGCCGTTACCTTTCCGTTGGCTAAATCTACTTTATATAGTTCACTATTTCTAAAATCATATTCCCAATCGGTATTTCGATTACTCGAAAAAAGTAGGTATTTACTATCTTTTGTCCACACAGGTTGATTTTTGTGTTGGAAATTTCCAGATGTTACCTGTCGCTCCATTCCACCTTCTGCTGGAATCACAAAATAATGCGTAAAGCCAGGTTTCATATATCCAGAGCCATCCGCTTCGTGTTTAAATCGGGTGGTAATTCTTGGCATTCCTGCCCATTTCGCTCCTTTAGGTTTTTTCAACCCTTTTCCTAACGTCATTTCGCTACCTGCAACAAACATCGCAAACGCAATCCATTGCCCATCAGGTGACCAGGTCAATCGACTAGGCGACTGCGGCAAGTCGGAGATAGCTGTCGTTTTTTGTGTTTTTAAATCATAGATAAATATCTCTTTCCCTCTGGATTCATGTGTTGTTGTAAACGCTATTTTATCACCATCAGGCGACCAAATTGGATTAGACTCATTGGTATCAAAGTCCGTCAGTTTTTGATTATTTTGACCATTGGCATCAATTATCCAAAGTCTCGAAATTCGTTTATCCTCCATAATATCCATACCTCGTCGAAGGTAAACGATTTTTTGACCGTTAGGAGAGATTTGAGGATTACTCACCCATTCCAATTCAAATACATCCATACTTGAAAAATGAGTTTTGGTTTGTCCAAAAAGAAGTAAACTAAAGCATAATAAGCATAAGGTAAAAAGTGGTTTCATTTTTTTGATGTGTTGATGTGTTGATCCCGATTACTATCGGGATCAACACATTTTTATTTTCGTTCCAAAAAGGTTTTAGCTCTTAGCATAGCATTTTCTCGTACATTGACGTAGTAAAAGTTATAATCCGCAACATGATAGTTCGGCGTATTGAATAAAAAACTCCCTGGGAATTTTGGTTTATCTGTCCAAAGTACGCCTTGATGAATTTTTGCATCAGCTATCATGGGGGTGATTTTATTAAATTTTCGTAATACCGCTCCTTTGTTATTGCTTTTGTGTACGAAAGTAGTATCAGTCGTCCAAGATAAAGGATTTACGACAGTTACACTATCGCCTGGCGAAAATGGTGGCAGATAACCTGTACGATAGGTTCGCCAACTGACATAGCAGCCTGTTTGGTGTGGTGTTTCACACACCGGAATTTTATCAAAATGTGTTTTTAAAACGGGAATTCCAACCAAATAAGCGGCTACCAATTGTTCCTGTAACGGTTTGCCATCAAAAAATTCTTTAACCAATCGTTTGCTATGCGTTGTACCTTGACTATGAGAAGCAATGATAATTGGACGTCCTTTATTATAGTTTTCTAAATAATATTCAAATGCCTTCTTCAAATCTTGATAGGCTAGTTCAAAGGCTTTGGCAGCGGATTTTTTATCCGTTGTACTATAAGAATGTAAGTGTGCCTGACGATAGCGAGGGGCATAAATTTTACCTGCACCATTAAATACACTAGCTTGATTTAAGATGGTGGATTCATCTACCTTTTCATTATGCTCTGGATCATTTACAGGAGCATTCCACAATTCTTCCCCTTTGTCGCCCGTATAGATGGTAGGATGCAAAAAGAAAACATCTACATCCGAAATTTCTTGTAAATCTTCTAAGGTTGGAATCGGAGTTCTATCCGCAGCGTCCTTTGTAGTCGGTAAAGCTGACCAATAAGCTGCTTTTGAATAATCAGGTGGTGTTGGCGTTTCTAATTGCTCAAAAGGTAACTCTGGTTTGTGCTTACCACAGCTACTTAAAATAAAAAGGACAGTTAGGCTTAACAAAATAATTCTCATATTTTATCAAATTTTTGATTGAATTGATTCTCTGTAAAAGAAAGAAATTTTACGGACAATCGTTGTCTGTAATGTTTAATTTTTTGTCTTGGATATAAGTAAATTCTAAAAAAAACAGGAATGACTGGTAAACTCAAAATCTTTTATCAAACTTATTCTCTCTATACTTGCCTGTCACCTATCTGCCGACAA
>CAYLSF010000564.1:0-5235 GCA_964385675.1 uncultured Saprospiraceae bacterium | reverse complement strand
CATCAATTTACTTAATCAAAATAAGGAACTTTCTGTTACAGAAATTTATCAAGCCATTAATATTGAGCAGGCTATTGCCTCTCATCATCTAAGAATATTAAAGGATAAGAGAATTGTCACGCCTAATAGAGTGGGCAAAAATACCTACTACGCATTGCGTCACAACTCCTTTGGTGAAATTATTTCTATACTGAAAGATGTTGTTTAAATTAATTTCCTTCTTTCCCTTTGTACCGAAAATAAAACCACCAAACTTCAGGGCGTTGACGAGGGTAGATATTTTGTTGGGTCTGTGGTGTGCTAAAAATATCCAAGCCTTTAGCTTTCAAAATCTCTTTCCATTTAGCTTCATTCATTGAAGAGGCATTTTTAGGAATTTCGATAATACCATTGATTTCCTGCCCATTGATGAGCCAATGTCGAGCGATACCTTCTATAATTTTATCATCTAATTCTATTTGTACCGTTCCATCTTGACTATATACCCCAATAAATTGGCGTAAGAATAAATCATTTTTATAAGGTTGAACTTTTGATTTTTGATTCGTGGTGGTATAACGCTGATGTGCCGGATAACAATTCCGAATCGGCACGCTGCTTCTTTGTGGCACATTGACCAAATTCATGGAGAATTTATTGGACGCAAATACGATTCCCG
Organism: uncultured Saprospiraceae bacterium; assembly: GCA_964385675.1. Classification (GTDB taxonomy): domain Bacteria; phylum Bacteroidota; class Bacteroidia; order Chitinophagales; family Saprospiraceae; genus CAYLSF01. The sequence continues at coordinate 4,577 of CAYLSF010000564.1, read as the reverse complement.
TTCCCGTAAGTTCCGAAGGTTCAAAGCAAAAATTGGTAGAGCGTTTTAATTGCCATTGTAGGTTTTTTCTAGCCCTGTTATTATAACTCATTCTATCCAAAGTAAATCGCAATGCCGATTGTTGATAGAGTTCATTATCCATATCTACTAACTTCTTTTGAGCCGTATCATAGGGCTGTAATAGTGTTTTAGGAAATAATAAACTGGCTTCTGCTTCCCCTATTCGCACGTTTAATTCTCCTTTTAAGAGTTGTGGTAAATTAGCATATTGATATTTATAAGAGCGAGTATTTTGGTCAAAAAACCGATTGAATACCTGAGCTGTTGATTGCTTTTCTAAATTTGGGGCTACTATACGGTCATATAATTCTTTGATAAAAGCGGTTTCAAAAGAGTCCAATTGACTAGAATTCATATCCTCAAAACCAGGTATCAAAGGTGTCATTAAATCATAAATCGTCTCCGTTTTTATGGTATCATTCAACGCATCATCTAATCCATATTCCTTAGCTAACCATCGGCGAGTTGGTTTTTGATAACTTAAAGCCGCCATTTTGATATAACCCTCCCATTCCAAATACCTTAAATCCCCCATCAGTTTGAAGTAATTAAAAGGAGTTGGCTCAAAGGGTTCATCTTCATCTATTACACTACTCACTCTTCGGTCAAAACTATGATGACCGTTTATATTTAATATACCCAAATTTGTTCCTCTTCGGCAAGCGGTTAGGTTGAGTTGAAGTCGTTGTGGTAAGTCTAAGATAACATTACCAAAGCTGTGTAATTCCAAACTAAAATACCCTCTATCCATAGAGCGATACTTGACAAAGATCCGTTTGTACACCTCCTCTCTAAGTGTAAATACATCGTTTAAATCATTGATACGATTTAATCCCACATAAGACTGTAAAGACGGCATAAATTGATGTCGTCGTCCTTCTTCTTTGGATTCAGGGCAGCGGCACGAAAGATTTAACTCCTCTGCAGTCGTTTTAAAGATTTCTTTACCTTTTCGATATTCTCTGATGGCGAAAGGCGTACCATCTTCCTTCCAACCAAATTGTTTACCATCCCTTCGGCCTTGATCAAAGTAAGTTTCTGATTTTTTTTGACCACCTTCGTACCATGTAAGGTACCATCCTTGTCTTCTACCTTTTACATAATTTCCTTCTGCTTTTTTTGCCCCACTTTTATAATAATGTACCTCTCTATATGCTCGCACTTCATCGCTTTCATGAATTTTCTTTCGCTCCAAATTTCCTTCTTTATCATAAGCGTAATAATCTGCAGTTATCCGCCCTTTAGGTAAAACACTCTTAGCATAAAATACGCCTGCCTTATTGTAATATTCCGTTTCTTTAACTCCATTATTGAGGTATTTCGTTAGGATTCTTGGTTTCCCTTCTTCTGTCCATTCCTCTATCGTTTCTTGCTTACCTTCTGTGAAATTGGTAATTCGATATTTCTTTTTATTGCGATGATAGATTGTCCAATAGCCTCTTCTCTGATGGCGTACCATTTTTCCCTCTGTTACTTTGTAGCCCGCTTCAGCATATTCTACATATTCGCCATCTAAAAAACCTTCGGTAAAAGTGGTTTTTACCCATTTCTTTCCGTTTGGATGCCATAGTTTAAAATCGCCATCAATAAGTCCGTTTTTAAAAGAGATCTCCATGCACTTTTCTTTAATCGGGGTTTTGGCTTTTCCTTTGTGTGAGTACCAAAATATCCAATCACCATCTCGTAAACCATTTTTAAATTCGCCCTTTCCGCTTATCCAATAGGTATAATCTCTAAAATCTCGTGGGTTTCGGTAAGAATGACTAGCTTGTCGTGATATGCCTCCCCAGCCTTGAAATCGCATAGTTCCCATGGTGTCTGTCCAGTTATAAAACCCAACTGGAGAACCCAAATAATAAGAACCTTGTCTCTGCACTGTTCCGTTTTTATGCCATTCTAAATGAGGCCCGTGTCGAGAACCATATTGATAATAGACCATTTCTTTTAATTGTCCGTTTTTCCACCACCATTGCTGTTTACCGTCTAATTTATCTTTTTTAAAATGAAAAATGGTAGATAGCTTCCCATTATCAAACCAGTTTTCTTCTTTTCCATCCTTCTGTCCATCCTTATAATGTTGGATTTGTCTTAATTGTCCGTTGGCATGATAAGCCCTAAACGTTCCTGTCTTTTTCCATTTATAGCCTCTCGTTCTAGTTTCATAAGTTGTTGTATCCAAACTACCATCAGGGTTGTAGTATAATTTTTTATAAGTCAATTGCTTAATCGCTTTATCTCGGTAATGATTTAATAACAAATTTCCATTGGGGTAGTAATGTCTTTCGTAATCCATTGTATAGCCTGTGTTGGCATAAATCAAATCTTGATATTCCCCATTTCTTCTACTATGAGAATAAGCTAAAGGCTGTTCTCCTACTCGACTTGGCTTTACAGTTTCCATCTGCACCTTACCTGATTCATAATAGGTATAGTGATAATGAATCGTATCTTTGACGGGTACTATTAATTTCTTTTTCAATATTCCATTGGGTGCATACGTTTTTAAAATCCCCTCTTCATAATTGTATTCTTGATAAACTTTCCCTTGTTTATTATAAATTACGGCATCACCTGATGGTCTAAATCCTGATTTACTTTTATCAATAATAGCCCTACTCATCAATTGCCCATCATATCGGTAGGCAGTCAATTGACAATGTTTCATATCCGTGCAGTCCGTTATCCAACGAACTTTGGATTTATTACCCGAATAGAAAATGGTATCAATTTGAGCCGAAAGCTCGACAAAAAGGAAGAGTAGTAATAAACTGAATAATAATTTAGGCATAGCTAGATTGGATTGAATGAAGTTGTTTGATGAATTAAAGTTACAAAGTCCAGATAACTATCAGTATTAAGCAAAGGAAAATATCATTTCCCTATATTGATGTAAACCGCTCGTATGCTCTTGAAGGTTTGTAATTTTTCAATTAAATTGTTATTTCACTTACATATAAATTAAAAGGCTCTTTGACAATTTTTGCTAAAATCATTCGTGACATCAATTTTATAGCCACGAATGCACGAATTTTAAACGAATAAAATTAATTGAAATATTTATTCGTGCATTCGTGGCAAAAATCGTCAAAGAACCATTAAAAAACACAACATCATGAAAAATGAAGAACGAATTTTAACCTTACATCCACAGGGTAAAAAAGGAGTGAATATTGTCTTATCTAAGTATCTACAAGTTAAACAAGCGATTCTAGAAAGTATTGAAGAGAAAGGTGTAATTACTTTTGAAGATTTGGGTGACACTTGTATTGAAAAACTAACAGGAAAATTTGATGGTAAAATCCTGTGGTATGTCGTATCTGTTAAGCAGGATTTAGAAGCAAGAGGGATTATTGAGCGGATTGATAAACGAAGCCCGCAGCGGTTGCGACTGGTTTCTACAAAAAAGTCATGAGGTGAGTTTGGTACAAAGAAAAAAGTCTGTCCTTATTCAGAACAGACTTTTAATAAAACACCTAACCCAATTTTAACCTTTGTCCCGATTACTATCGGGATTAAAAACATTATGAAAACATACCCTATGTTTTAAAACCTATATCAGTTGATGAAGTGTACTCATTTTGTATGACTGCGTTGTCATCAACTGACACTATACTAATTACCTAAAATGTGCCATTAGACTAAAGTGCTTATTACCAGTGTTTTAAATAAATGCCAAAATTGATTTTAGTTTTAATATAGGATTTTTATTCCCAAAATAGGATTTTGTAACTTGATGTAGATCAATTGAAGTCTATAAGAATGCTGTTATTTTTGTATCAAAATTGAATCAAATGAATAAATCAACATTTTTAAAAAACTGTCAACACGACGTTTTACAAATTATAGAAGCGGTAGAACCATTTAAATCCTTACCTCAAACTACGTTATTTCAGAAGCCATCAGCAGAAAAATGGAGTATTGCTGAATGTTTGGAGCATCTAAATATTTATGCTCGATATTACATTCCTGCTATGGAACAACGCATAAAAAAAGCAACTTCCTCCACCGAAAATCAAACCATCAAACTAAATTGGATCGACAATATGTCTATCAAATCGATTCATCCTGATAATCGGAAGCCGACCCAAACACTAAAAAAGTTTAATCCGATTCATAAAGAAATTAAAGGAAAGCCGTTAGAGGAGTTTTTAAAACACCAACAAGACCTATTAAAAGTCATCCAAAAAATGGAATCCGTCAATCCAAATAAAGTAAAAGTACCCGTTGAGTTTTTTAAACTCTTAAAATTAACTTTAAGCGGTACATTAGAGTTTGTCATTCGGCACGAACAACGGCATTTGTTGCAGATACAGGAGGTTTTGAAAATGTTTTAGTTTATTAGCGAGAAGTCAGAAGTCAGACCATTTCATCCCCGATAGCTATCGGGGGAGGTCAGAAAAAGAATGTTTTTCTTGATGAAAATATCTACTCCTGTCAGCCGACAGGCAGGTCCTTTATTCTGACAGCGAAGTGATTTAACTTCTTAATAGTTATTTTGAATTATCATGACTTTTAAC
>CAYLSF010000563.1:0-5240 GCA_964385675.1 uncultured Saprospiraceae bacterium | reverse complement strand
GTGAAATTCTTCTAAATGGCTCTACAGAGATCAGTTCAGAGGATTCAGAAAAGTGGACATAAGAGGTAAAAAGTACAAAAATAGACATGAATTAAACAACAGCTTAAATTTTACTAATGCTAAAGCAGGACTAACTAACTACTGGGCATTGGTTACTGTAGTTTTTGCCTTCATTTTATATCTTGTTTCAGTATTTGGTGCATGGTGGGTTGGTACTGTCATTGCTAGAAGTATTTTTAAGCAAGTAACTATAGATATCGAATTTCTAGAATTTCTTTTAGCCTTTTTCTTCTTTCTAGTAGAACTTTTCTTTCTAGCCTGGGGATTTGCTCTGATTGAAGCTATAGCTAGAGCAAGAAGGGATTTGACTAGGTATCGTTTTGTTGCTTGGATGCTGTTTGGTTTAAGTTTAGTAAAAGCGTTCTGGCTAACCGATAGATTAGTACTGCATATACTTATTCCTGATACTTTTTATGAGTCTCTGGGTTGGGCTTGGGATTTTAAAAATGTTAAGTTTGTTGTCTGTTGTGTTGCAATAGGAATAATTATTTTGGGTTTAGCTATAGGATATATTGTTTCTTACAGACCCAAGCCAGATGTCAAATGTTCGCTACTACAACAATTTTACAATTTAGTCTGGCATATTTGGGATATATCTCTCGATTTTGTTTCTCTGGGTTCTACTAGTTTTGCAGGAATTGACTTGACAGATGCAATTTTTGTAGGAGCAAAGTTAGGAAATACCGACTTTAGGGGCGCAAAACTGAACAAAGTGAAATGGACGGACGGTAATGCAGTAGTTCAACTCAATACAGCCAGATTTGAAAATACTATTTTAGCTGAGTTAGTTGTTAGAGAGTTAATTATCAATAAAGGGATTTCTAAACGTCAGCGTGAAGATAAAGGCTATCTTAGTGAGCTTCATAACAAATTGAAAGAAATCGGTTTAGAAAATGTCAACTTAGCACATGCTAAATTAGGGAGTCTAGACTTCAGTGGAGTTAGTTTAAAGAATGCTAACTTGTCAGGGGCAAAATTGAGTAATACTAAGTTTATTGGCGCAAATCTAGAGAATGCGATTTTAAATAGTGCGGATCTTGAAGATGCGGATTTAACGAGAGTACAAGCGGTAGGCGCTGATTTTACTGAAGCTAATTTAACAGAAGCTCACTTTCAGGACGCAAATCTAACTAATGCCTATTTAAAAAATGCGGATCTTACAAATGCAGATTTATCAAGAGTACAAGCGGTAGGTGCTGATTTTACCGAAGCTATATTAACAGGAGCTCGTATTGAAGATTGGCATATTGGTAAAACAACAAATCTTGAGCAAGTTATTTGTAGGTATGTTTTTTTGCTGCAACGGGATGACAAGTATGGGTATAGAGATCGTTGTCCTAGCGGATTTGATTTTAAGGAAGGTGAGTTTGCCAAACTATGCAAAGAATCTTTGAATAACACAAAAATTATTTTACGAAAGGGGTCTAATTTAGACTTGGTTGCACTGAGTCTGTATGAAACAATTATTCGTAATCCAACGACCGACTTCACAGGAGTTCAAGTATTAGATGATATCAGTTTAGTCAATTATTCTGAAAATGAAAATCAAGTTGAAAAAGTAGCACAGGATTATAATCAAATTTACCAAATGCTTATTGATTATTTTAACAATAATCAGTTTTCTAGTATTCAAGTGAGTCAACAACAAAAAACAGAAACTTTATTAGTAACTGCTGATTCTTTAGAGTTGAAGAGGATTGTTGAGGAGGTATTTTTAGACTACCGTAAACATAATAATATTGAATGGCAGGAAATCAAAAAGAATATAGATAATCTAATGAAGAAAAGCAAAAAAACACGAAATAAAGTTGAAGAAATACTCAAAGCAATAGAAAAGCTCTCTAACAATAAATTTTTCATATCATTAAATCCAACTTTCAATATTGATAATGATCAAATTCATGGTTCTGAAAAAAGCTTAATTAACGCCGGTACTCAAAACATTACAAACAGTATTGTAAATTTTGAAGAAATTGCTGAGGATGTTCGAATTAATATTGGCAAGTTAGAATCTACTAGTAATCCAAAGGTTAAAGGGATTAAAGAACTACTTGATGAGCTTTATTTAGGTATTGACAATAGTGACGAATTAGATAGAAGCAAAAAAAGTGTTGCTCTCAAACAAATGAATGAGCTGATCAATGCGTGGAACAATCCTAAAAAAATTGAAAGACAAAATCTCGCAAAGAATGCTCTAATGAGCATTAGAAATTATGTTTCTATTATTCCTGCATTGGACGAGCTCTGCCGAAACATATCGAAATATATTGATGAAAATTAGTGAAACTATTTAGTCGATGAGCTTTTAATTAAGAGATCTGCTAATATATCTGTAAACATAATTTTTTTGGTCGCATAATCCCAGTTCATGAGTGATTCAGCTAGTTCTTCTCACCCACAAAAAAAACAAGCTCCTCCAGGAAGCTTCATTAATACTGGTACTCAAAACATTATAAACAGTGTTGTAAATCTTGGAAAAATTGCTGAGGATGTTCGAATTAATATTGGCAAGTTAGAATCTACTAGTAATCCAAAGGTTAAAGGTATCAAAGAGCTCCTTGAGGATCTTCGTATAGCAATTTTTAGCAGTCCAGAGTTACCTGAGAGTACAAAGAAAATTGCTTTAGAGAAAGTTGATAATTTAGTAAACGCCTGGAACAACCCTAATAAGGAAGAGAAAAAGAATCTTGCACAGAAAGCAATGTCATTTCTCGGTGGAATGTTATTAGGTTTTCCAAAATTGCTGGAAGGGTGTGACGGTATTTTAAAGGCAATTAGTGAATTATTCGGTGATGACAACGGGCAAAATTGAACGTAAATAGGCAAAGTTTCTCGAAATATTGGGCATTTAATTCAAATTAGTAACTTATAACTTCAAAAAGCCAACAAAATGAAAAAAAAATTAAATAACAAAGGTTATAAATCGGAAATTAATTTTTCTTCGCCTCTATTTGTTGCTTTGATATTTTCCAAAGATCGCCATTTTTGATCAAAGTATAAATAATCCTGTATGTTTTTTCAGGTGGGTCTTTGATGATTTTTGAATAGTTTCTAATTAAAGAATTTTCAATCACGTCAACTACTAAAATATATTGCTGTTTTGACTTAGAAAAAGAAATAACTTTTTTTATTTCAGATTTTTGGTATTGGTAATATTGTTGATTTTGTTGCAAAAAGTCAATAGCTGGTAAAGTTTTATTAGTATAAAATTCTCCTGTGGTGTAATGTTTGGCTAAAGCTTTATCATAAGGAGGCGCAAAAATCTTATGTTTATCATTTAACCAATTTTTTATTATTTTAACAGCTCTATCCTGACTTACTTCTGTTTCTACGTTGAAATTAATCTGATTTTTATGTTGTGAGTCTTTATTTGATTTTAAGCTAGATAAGCTTATTTCTATGCTGTAGTCGTCACTTTTTTTACCTTCTACATGCAAAATATACTTACCAGTTTTTGATAAAATAATGCTACTGTTTATTAATTTTCTTTGTAAATCGGGAGTGTAAATCCAAAGGCATAGATTATCGCTTTTAGTTATTTTTAGTGTTTGATTAGCAACACTGTGAAAACTATAACCGTAACGGCGAGAGCTACTAAACTTCCTATTTTTTTTTACGATTTGAGTACCAAGCTTAATAAATTCAATTTCGCTACTATATAACTCTTGCTTAGGTCTGTCAGGACAATTAATTGCTTGTGATGAATTATTACTACATCCACCTGCTAGCAATATTAGCCAAAAACAAACTATTACTATTCGCATGATCCAGAGTGAATAATAGTTAGTTTTGAGTCTTGTTTAATATCTTCTGGTTTGGGTAAACAAATAGTTTTACGATCTGTTCTTTTTTGTGATGCTTTCATTGTGATTTCCAAAGTAATATTTCCTATGATTGATTTATCAGGAATAATAGAAGCAATATTTAGCTTATAATATTTTAGAGATTCTACCTCAGTACACCAGTCGAAATATTCACTTTCTTTATAGTTGTAACCATTTTTAGACCTTTCAGAAAGCATATCCCAGCTTTTTTGGCACTGGCGATCACGTATATTGTCATAATAGATAGTAATTAGATTTTCTGCTCTTTTTTGTGCATTTTTTATCTGAGTATATGATAGATTTTGGGGAGAATAAATTGGATGATTTTCTGTGGAATTCTGCCCAATAATTTCATTGGTAATAGCTGCTATAGTTTCTTGATTTAAAATCCCATTGATAATTTTATCTCGTTCTTTTTTGAGTTTACCATTCCTATCTCGATATAAAGATGGCGTACGTTTTTGATATAAGTAAATGGCGTTAATTAGCTTATATATATTTTGTTGAAATTCCTGGATACTATCAAGGTTATTAACTTGGTCAATAATTTTTTGTCTTTCGTTTCCCTGTAGTCCAATTATTCGATCAAATTCTTGCAAAATTTCTTCGTCAGATTCAAATTTTTCTAAATTTGTCGGCGCTTCTTGACTTATTTGATCATTATTTTTATCGAGTTCTTGGCGAACAATGTTAGGAAGAGAGGAGATGGCTTGTTTTGTTGTTTTAAATTGATAAAGAGCTTGTTTTTCTAATTCAGCAGGAATCGCAAATAGCTGTTGATTTATCAAGCTAAACTTTAAATTAAATGGTTTTTTAGTTGCTAAAGAGTAAACCTCAAGTGTATACTTTCCGTTTTCAGGTAAAAAACCGAAATCTACATGACTTAGATCTGCCCCAGTTGGAGATGAGACAAAAATACAAAGATTTTTAGTAGGAGTAGAGTAACTTAAACTCTGACCAATCTTACCTTCAAAAGTATACTCAGCATAGTTATTAGAATCAATTTGAGGGACTGAAAGTTCGTAGTCAGTTTTTCCAGAAATATATACATTCTGAATAGGAGTTGACTTTGTTTTTGAAGTATTTAGCGTAGGGCAAAGACCAGACCCTTGACCAGAAAAGTTAGAACAACTGCTAGCAAGTAATAAATTAAGACAAAATAACAATAATTTTTTAGGGCAATGCATCTTAGGAAAGTGCAATAAAGTTAAGTACCTATTTTATGGATACAAATCACACTGAGATTGAAAATATTTTATAACAAAGATTCCAATCTATCCTTTTCTCTTCAAGTCTTTGGCCCAAATATAAAAAGGAATAACGCCAAATATACCAGTAATTGTCAAAATAAACAAT
>CAYLSF010000562.1:0-5250 GCA_964385675.1 uncultured Saprospiraceae bacterium | reverse complement strand
ACAACGACAGATACCCTTAGAGAATTGTTTGAAGGGTACGGAGATGTCGTGTCAGCTAGAGTTATTTATGATCGCAACACAGGAGCCTCAAAAGGATTTGGCTTTGTAGAAATGATTGATACAGACGACGCCCAACACGCTATTATTGAGTTAAATTATTCAGATTTTGAAGGAAGTGAAATACAAGTAAAAGAAGCAAGACCTAAAGAAGAACAACCTAGAAGAGGTGGATACAATGACCGCAGAGGTGGCGGTGGCTATAACAACCGTAGAGGTGGATACAATGACCGCAGAGGTGGCGGTGGATACAATGACCGTAGAGGTGGTGGTGGATACAACGACCGCAGAGGCGGTGGTGGATATAACGACCGCAGAGGTGGTGGTGGATACAACGACCGCAGAGGTGGATACAATGACCGCAACAATGATAGAAGAGGCGGATATAATGACCGCAACGATAGAAGAGGCGGATATAATGACCGTAACAACGATAGAAGAGGCGGATATAACGACCGTAACAATGATAGAAGAGGTGGTTATAATGACCGCAATAATGACCGTAGAGGCGGATACAATGACCGCAACAATGATAGAAGAGATGATCGTAGAGGTGGTTATAACAGAAGAGAAGATGATCGTAACGATAGAGATGACAGAAGAAAAGATGACAACAAATGGTAGAATTTCTATTTCATTTGAAAATATAATAAAAAGGTCACTTCATCATGAAGTGACCTTTTTGTTTTCACACGTTACTGCTCTCCTACTACTTTAAAAGTTAATCGACGATTAGATTGATGTTCAGCTTCTGAACAGTTTCCACAAGGACAAATAATACGAGGTTGATTTTTACCATAACCTTTTGCCGTAAGGCGGGTTGTATTAATACCTTTTAAAATCAGATAATCCATTACGGAGTTTGCTCTTCTATCTGATAACTTCAAATTATAAGTATCCGAACCTCTACAATCTGTGTGGGCAGAAAGATGAATCAGCAGTTTTGGATTTTCTTTTAACAAGGCTACTAACCTATCCAAAATCAGTTTGGAATCTGCTCGAATATCCCATTTATCGTAATTAAAATAAACATCTTCCAATATGATTTCCTTATTCTTTTCAATTCGTTTGACCCAAAATACTTTAGTCATTTCTTTAGCCCCCTTACTTTTAGCCGTTTTAACCTCCTCCATTGGGATATTTAATGTATTTATAAAATATCCATCTTTTTTAAATTGAAATTGATAGTATTTATCCGCTTCTGACGAAAATGACCATTGAGCATTTTTATTTTCAAAAGTCTGTTTTGTGGTTAAATCTGTTATCATCCCTTCTTTTACCAAAACGGCTTCCCTTTCGTCTGATACAGTTTCTTTCACAATTACAGTAATCTTAAAATCATCTTGAATAGTTGGTTTTTCTACTTTGGATACAGGTTCAGAACTTGATGTAGGCTTAGATTTTTCAATCAACTTCGTTATTGGTTTTTCAACTTCCTCAACAGGTTCAGATCTCATTCGTCTCAATTTCCGAATATTTTCTTGCGAAAAGTAGGTTTGTACAAAAGTTGGCAAGCCAAATCGACCTTTAAATTTTGGAATTTTTAACCCTTTATCCGATAGTTTAACCTCTTTTCCTAACTTGTTAGGTCGCTTAATTACACCAATTCTATCTGTATTAAAAATTTGATAATAAATCCGACCATTTGGAGCTAATTGCATTGAACCTATACTCCTATCATCATCTTTTCTTATGACTTTCTTTCGCTTTAAAACCGAGGAGGGCTTTCGTTTTAAATCATACTGAACAATTGTACCACCAAACATGGTGGAAACATACAAAAAACGACCATTGGGTGAAAATTCAATGCCATAGGGTAAGCCCTTAAAAGATTCCGTTTGAAATCCATTGGACACTTTCCCTGTTGCATTATCAAAATCAAAAATTTCAAATATCGAATCGTCATGTAAAGCAAGGGCCAATTTATTCCCTTTTGGAGAAGCTTTCAAATAGCCAATACTATTTTTCCAACCGCCTTTATGAATACTACCTGACTTTGAAACAATCGGTGTTGTACTGACTCCATTTTCAGAAACTAAAAAAGCATAAAACTCATCCGTATTCCATTTGTGGGTAACAATCCAAATATCTTTTCCATTTTCATGGACAATTCCTGTTACCTTTTCTTCGGCTAACGGTAATAAGCTTTGATGTTTTTTAACTACTTTTCCCAACCCCTTATTTGCACTTATATCTATTTCTGCATACTCTAATCCCTTAGCTAAGAAATTCTCAGATGCATCAACTGTAAATACATAATAAATAGAGGAACTCATAGGTTTAGAAACAATAATACCTGACTGTGTAGAAGATGGATGACCATGTAAGCCTTGTCCATTTTCCATGATTTTATGCTCCTTGTTCCAAATCGTAATGCCATCGGTGTAAAGCATCAAATGACCATATTTATCCGAAATACTGGAACAACCTTCGTAGGTATTTATTTTGTTACTTTCAATTACTTTTGGTTTAGCATGATTAAAATCTAAACCAATGCCACTTCCAAAAATCCAGACATTACCTTCTTTTTGGGCATTTAATGGGGTAAAAAATGTGCATACTATAAACAGTATGACTGACAGAGTCAAATTTCTCATGAGATATATGGTTTTTAGTGAGTAAATGCAATTTCTATACATGACGGACAGCAGATGACAGACGATGGACGGTTTTATTTATTCATCTTTAAATGTCATCTTTTTATGCTCTAGTTTAAGTCTATCTATTTTGGTTAGAATTTGAAGTAGTTACGTATTTTTATATTTAAATAGTTGACTCATTTATCATATTTTAAAATCACTAGATTTATGGGCGTAATAATTTGTAAAAGACATGGTAGAAATGGTATTACCCATACTTGTAAACATATAAAAGAAGCTTTTAAAGCTAATATAGACATCAAGATTAAACAATTACAAGTTTTAAAAACTCAAGTTTGCTTAGAATGCTGGGATACCTATAACTTAGAAAATATTGCACATTATGAAAATGACAATATTATAAATTTGTCTGAAGAAGAATTAGATAAGATAGAATCTTATCACAAAAAAATTCCAGAAGAGATTCTATGTTATGGTTGCTATAAAGAATGGAGGAAAAATTTAGAAAACGATTATTTTTAAGCGTTACACTAGAATAAGGTATTTCTAAAAATGTAATACGCTTAATTTTATAAACCTAATTAACAAATAACTCTAAGTTTATCTGTTAATTAGGTTTATGAGTAGTATAAATACAGTAACTACCAAAATATCTTTTAATTCCGCTGAATAACGCCTGGAGTATTCGGTCTGCAATCTGGATCGGCACAATCAGCTAGACCATCACCATCGTTATCAATAGCATCCGTACAATTTTCTATACAATTACTAGGTCTTGATACGGTAACATTTGCTAAATCTATGGGGCAAACATGATCATTCCATTTAGCGAATAAATCATAATTTCCAGCGGGGAGATTAGGAATAGTATAGGAATCTTCTCCTACAAATACACCTGCTTGTGCTGTCGGACAACCTGCACCATCATTATCGCCTGTTGTTTGTCCTTGTGCGACCCAGACGGCAGTAGGTGAGGTCGTTCCATAGTCATCTATTCGATAAATTCGACCATTAGTATTATAAGAAAAATAGAGTTCTCTTAGACCAGATACAGCATTAGTAGCAACCCAACCAGCACCATGACTCCCCGACTGAATACCACTCGTAAAATAACTATTAATCGCTATGGTTTGTCCGTTTTGTACATTCGCTAAATTACCAACAGCTAAGCGTTTATTATTCGTAATCGCATATATCCAGTCATAAGAGATGACAAAATCTGCCCCTAAACTACTAGATAGGGTCATTTGTGCCACTACATTTGCGTTAGAAAGATTTACTTTGTAAAGCTGATTTCCCAATGCGACCCACATGTGATTATCATATACCTCTCCTGCAAAGGTATAACTACCAGATACCCCAGCAATAGAACCAACTCTAAATGCTTCTCCATCTGCGTCAATCTTAATTAAATCACCCGCATTTACAGTCACCCCATTGGCATCTGTGCCACCATTATCACTTGCCAAACTATAGATAAAATTATCTGCTGTGTTATAGCCAATACTATTGTACCTAAAACCAGCACTATTTCCAATAGGGGTATAAGTACTCGTGGTGACATCAAAGATGAATAACTGCCCAGGGGTGATAGAATTGACAACTTGATAAAACCCCGAACGACAATCAAACGCATTAGGTACGCCAGAATTTGTAGTATTTGTATTGGTATAGGGGGCATTATAAGGATAAGTCGAACCACCATTTATACTAAACCGCACACCATTTTCATTTGGATTAATATCATAAAAAATGGTGATAGAACCGTCGTCATTACTGCACGTTGCATCTTGAACTTGAATGTTGTTGTAGTCAGGTCGTTTTCTTATAGTGATTGTAGTGTTAGCATTATAAGTACTACCGCTTCCAGCAGAATAAATAACAGAATATGTCCCCTCTTGACTAGAGGATATTGAATTTGATATTGTAAAAGTCCTTGAATTACTTGTAAAACCATTTGGGCCTGACCATGACCAAGATCCAGCATTATCACTTGGTATCGCTCTTAGGTCAACTTTGGAATTTTCACAAATACTAATTGAATTTGTTGTTGTCCAACTACCATTATCGACCCTAACTTGAATTTGAACGGTAACAGCCGTACTGTTTTTTGTAGAAATAGTATTAAAATTATCTGCTAGACAATAAACGTTAATTGAGGTTATACATAGTAGTATTAATGCTAATTGTTGTTTATTCATTGTAACGTGGTCTTTATATAGTTATTAGATACGTTGAGTAACAGGTAATTTTTTAATACACATAATTGTAGTCATAAAATCTAAACCTGAGATTTGAACGGATTGAACTAAAATTTCCTAGTGGATAAATGCAGTATAAAATTAGCCGTTTGGATATAGATGTATCTTTGAAAAGTAGGGGAACTATCTTGAAGGAGTAGGGTGAATCTTTTGAATATGGGGGGTAAATCTTCAATCCTACTTTTAGTAGTTTTTTTCTATCCTGCTTTTTAGGATAAATATGATTTTTTACAACATATTTGGCAACTATTCAGAAGAAGACAGAAGTCAAACCATTTCATTGTCAGAGGGCAGATTTAAAATCTTAATTCCATTCTTTTTAAGTCTTTTTA
>CAYLSF010000561.1:0-5251 GCA_964385675.1 uncultured Saprospiraceae bacterium | reverse complement strand
ACATTTAAATATTAACTACCTTTGCTTTCTATTTGAATTAAATTATTCAACAATCATTTTAAATATTAACTGATTACATGGGAAATGTTGTAGCCATAGTGGGGCGACCAAATGTAGGGAAATCAACTTTTTACAATAGGTTGGTTGGAATGAGAGAGGCTATTGTAGATGACATTAGCGGGGTAACTAGAGACCGATTATATGGAACGTCGGATTGGAATGGTAAGTCTTTTACTGTTATTGATACAGGTGGATTTGTATTAAATTCCAATGATGTGTTTGAAAAAGCGATTCGTTCTCAAGTACATATTGCGATGGAAGAGGCAAATGTCATTGTCTTTATGGTGGATGTGATGACAGGTATTACCGATTTGGACGAACAAGTAGCTCAAATGCTTCGACGAACCAATAAACCTGTTGTATTAGTAGTGAATAAAGTGGATAATAATGCTCGAATGTTACAAGCTAATGAGTTTTGGAGCTTGGGATTTGAA
The DNA here is from genome assembly GCA_964385675.1 of uncultured Saprospiraceae bacterium. Lineage (GTDB taxonomy): Bacteria > Bacteroidota > Bacteroidia > Chitinophagales > Saprospiraceae > CAYLSF01. The sequence goes on along the minus strand of CAYLSF010000561.1, from coordinate 4,757 downwards.
CATACACTTTTTATTTCGTCTATCTCTGGAAGTGGCTCAGGAGAGGTGCTAGATGCGATTACTGAAATGATGGAGGAGAAAGAGGAGTTTAAAACTGAATTACCAAAATTTGCGGTAATTGGTCAGCCGAATGCGGGTAAATCTTCTTTGGTGAATGCTTTAGTGGGAGAAGAACGAAATATCGTTACTGAAATAGCGGGTACTACTAGAGACTCTATTCATACAAAATATAATAAATTTGGAAAGGAATTCTATTTAATTGATACGGCGGGGATTCGTAAAAAGAATAAGGTTGAGGAAAATCTCGAATTTTATTCTGTGATGCGAGCCATTCGAGCGATGGAAGAAGCAGATGTTTGTATCTTGATGATAGATGCCGTTGAGGGTATTCAAGCTCAAGATTTGAGTATTTTTAATTTGGCGATTAAGCGTAATAAAGGAGTTGTGGTGTTGATAAATAAATGGGATTTAGTGAAAAAAGACACCGATACGGCTAAGGAATATGAGAAAGTACTAAAACAAAAATTAGCACCTTTTAATGATGTGCCAATTATTTTTGTATCTGCTCTGAACAAGCAACGAATTTTTAAAGCATTAGAGGCGGCATTAGCTGTATTTAAAAATCGAACTCAAACCATATCAACTTCTAAATTGAATGAATGGTTACAAGAAGCCATCATCAGAAAAAATCCGCCTTCTTATAGAGGGAAATTTATCAAGATAAAGTATATGACGCAATTGAAAACACATTATCCATCTTTTGCTTTGTTTTGTAACTATCCGCAATACGTTAAAAGAGATTATCAAAATTACCTTAAAAATCAATTACGAGCGACTTTTGATTTTACAGGTGTTCCAATTCGATTATACTTTAGGAAGAAGTAGGGTTGGTTGTCGGTTATCCGTTATCGGTTATTGGTTTTATTAACAGATAACGGATAACGGATAATAATAAATGGATAATACTATGAAGCGAATAGCCATAGATATGGATGATGTAATGGCGGATACCTTACAACGAAAAATAGATTGGTACGAGCGGGATTTTGGAATTAAGGTTGATCCAGCAGTTACAGATGGTTATTACTTTCCGAATTATGTACCGAAGGAGCATCAACCTGTTGTTTGGAAATATTCTCAGCATCCTGACTTTTTCAAAAACTTAAAGGTAAAAAAGGATTGTCCCGAAGTATTTAAAGCCCTTCAAGAGAAATATGATGTGATTATTGTAACCGCAGCGATTACTTACCCCAATTCTTTTATAGAAAAAATAACTTGGTTACAAGAGTATTTTCCATTCTTTGATATTTACAACTTGATTTATTGTGGTAGAAAGGATACGATTTTAGCAGATTATCTAATTGACGATAGTGAAAATAATATCATTGATTTTCCAGCAGAAGGCGTCGTCTATACCGCTCCACATAATGTAGATTTAGAAGGCTATAAGCGAGTTAATAATTGGGAAGAGATTGCGAAAATGTTTTTGTGAAAGTCTGTTGTATGTTATCGGTTGTCTGTTAAAAACTGATAACGAATAACCAATAACTACTTTTTCTTAAACAAAGTCGCTCGACCATATTGACTGCAAATTGGGCATTTTTCAGGGTCATGCGAGCGAGCAGGGCAGTATTCCCGACCGAAAAATATGATTTGTAAGTGGAGTTTATTCCATTTCTCTTTGGGAAAAAGGCGTTTTAAATCCTTTTCTGTTTGTACCACATTTTTTCCCGTTGTCAATCCCCAACGGTAGGCTAAGCGATGAATATGCGTATCCACAGGAAAAGCAGGAACTCCAAAGGCTTGAGACATAACAACAGATGCTGTTTTATGTCCTACGCCCGGCAGGGCTTCTAAAGCTTCAAAACTTTGTGGAACTTCTCCGTTGTGCTCTTCCAATAAGATTTCAGAAAGTCGATGAATGGCTTTAGATTTTCTGGGCGAAAGTCCACAAGGGCGAATGATTCGTTTAATTTCATCTACCTCCAATTGTATCATCGCATCTGGAGTATCGGCTTTCTCAAATAAGAAAGGCGTAACCTTATTCACTCTCGCATCTGTACATTGAGCTGATAGTAAGACTGAAATCAATAAGGTATAAGCATCTTTATGATCCAATGGAATAGGTGTTTCTGGATACAATTCTTCTAACATCTCAGCTATAGCAGCAGCTTTCTCTTTCTTAGTTACTCTTTTGCGTACACTCATGGTTGTGACAATCGACTTTCGATATTCGACAATCGAGATTAAGAGTTTTAGAATACAAGAGCCACAGATTATCACAAATTACTCCGATGGATATGAATTTATTTATCAAAAATTAGTGTAACCTGTCTGCCGACAAAGGCAGGTCTGTGAATTCCTATGACTATTTGGAGTGACGATATTAAGTTTTTAAATTAATCACTATCCTATAAGAAAAACTTTTTTCGATAATCGAATGAATGAACAATATAATAAAAGTAAAAATACAAATAATACTAATCGAATGTTTACACTAACTTGGAAAATTAGCTTAATCATTTACTTTATAGATAACCTCATGAGCTTCCCAAATTTCTGGAACTTCTAATTTATTAATATATCGTTCAAGGGTTTTAAAGGGTAGAGGGTGTTGTCTTGTTTTGTTGCGTTGTAAAAGCGTTTTGTAATTGACTTCTAAATAGACGATTTTAACTACGGCTTTATAGGTGGTGAATAAATCAATTAAAGCACTTCGATGTTGACGGAGTAAGTTGGTGGCATTCCAGATAAAGGATTGTTTCTTTCGTAAATAGACCTTTGCTCTTTCCTTACTAGTTTGAAAAATGATACCTTGATTGTCTGTATGTTTTACGTTTAATTCTCGTCTAATATCATCTAAGCTAATGACGGGTAAGTCCTGTCCATTTTGCTCAATCCATGTGTTTTTTCCAACGCCAGGCAGTCCACATAATAAAATCACTTGACAGGTAGAATCATCAAAAGGAACATAGGTAGGAGACGCATCAGCTTTATGAAAATAATTAAATCGACTTAATTCATTTTCAAAAGGGTAGGGGGCTTTGTAGCACTTTTGCTCTTGTGTAAACTCTCTAAAGAAATCAATTCTACTTAATAACTCTTCTAAATCGTTACAAATTCGACCTTTGGCATCGGCTTCAGCTAAATAACTTAAAGTCTCCAAATTATGTAAGGACTGACTGACTTTCAAAACTACTTTTTCAGGATTAGGTTTATCCCAAAACCAAAGCGGTAAACCATGATGTCGAATCAAATGAAAGATATTCTCTCGATATTGAAAAGGTACAGGATTTGGAATGCCTCGGTAAAGAATTGGGCGAGCCATAGCTGCCCCTTTTTTAGCATGCCCAGGTGAGGTGATTCTACCTTGTGTATCTTGTTTAGTGCAAGTAGGCTTGCCAATATCGTGCATTAATGTAGCTAAAAAAAGTTGAGAACGTTCAGATGGATTTAAAGTATCAAAATAGGGAAGATGGACTAACTCGTTCAAAACCATTTGGGTATGGATATATACATCTCCCTCAGCATGATGAATTGGATCTTGAGGACAATTTTGTAAGGCTTGAATCCATGTGAAGTCATTGGTAATGCCCTGCCAATCAAATTCTTTTTCGCCTAACTGCGGTGTATATTTAAAAGTCCAGTTTTTCATGTTTGTTGTCGGTTGTTCGTTATCTGTTATCCGTTGTTCGTTGTCTGTTTAAAAAAACTGATAACGGATAACGAACAACCAAACCTACCGTAATCGTTCAATATTAGCTGGATTAATAAATAACATTTTCCAATCATCGTAAATTTCGACATTTCCTGTTAATTCGATTTTATCCCCGACGTACGATAATATATCTTGATTGATGATTTCTCCTTTTTCTCCTCTAAGGATGTAAAAATCATTTGTACCATTTTCAAATTCTATCCATAAAAAAGGTGGGATACCACCTGAAATACAACGAATGGCACAAGAACGATGCGGTTTGCTATGACCTGGTTTCATAATACCAAAAAAGCATTTGGGGTCGACAATTTCCCCTCTCAATGCTTTTTGTCCGATCATTTCAATCTTAGGTGTCATATTTTGAAATACCCCTAAATCATTCGATTGAGCAACTAAACTATTTTCATTATTGGTTAATTCCAACAAGGCTTTTCCATCTCTATGAATCAATGTGCCTTCAAGGGTGACGACGGTTTTTTCAAAACCATTTTTGAGTGTAGGTCGAATCTTTTCAAGCGTAGATTCCGCTCCAAATTTTCCAAATCCAATTAAAGGAATGGTTTGAAAGATAGGTTGATTATTTTCATCTTGACCATATAAGGCTTTGATATTTGGAATCGGTTCTAGTGAAATTAAGCCTTCTACTTTGGTTAATTGCCCATATTCAAATGTGCTACTCGCAAAACCTCGTTGACTAAGGACTACAATAATCGTAATGGTAATCATTAATAGCATGGCAAAAATCACAAAAGTAACGGTGCGTTTTTGATAGCTTTTAGGGGCTTTAGGTAAATAACCAATAAAAAAGTCGTCTTTTTGATTCATAATCTTATAAATAATTTAAGGCAATATACAAGAAAATTGGAATATTAGAGCAGGTCTTTTGTCTTTGATTTTGCGAAAATTTTAAATAAAAATACACATTTACTTGAAAAACTACTTTGAATCTATGAAATGGTTATACTTATCCGTAAAATGGTTAAGTGATGCTCAAATGGTATCAGTACATTTGTAATTGTATAATGTAAATAAATTGATT
>CAYLSF010000560.1:0-5265 GCA_964385675.1 uncultured Saprospiraceae bacterium | reverse complement strand
GGAATTATTAAAACTAAAAGCGGAGCAAAAAACGGAAAAGGTACGGCTATTAGCAGTCATTGATAAGCGACAAGAAGAGAATAATGAACTAGCTATTGCTTTAGATTTTCAAGCTCAAAAGATTCGTAGCTTAGATAGTGATTTACAGGAAACCCTTCGCTTATTTGAGCATAATAAAATTGATCCAACAGAGGTCATTCTATACGAAAAACTGAAGCAAAATTATAAGTTACTTCAGTATTCCGTCAAGCAAAAAGATGCTCGTATTCGATTATTAAGGCACAATATCATCGAATTGCAGGACGAATTAGAAACTGTACAAGAAGATGTTACACCCGAAGGATTGGCTTCTTTAAAGTCTAAAATAGCGGAATTAGAACAGGTTAATCAAAAGCTAAAGTCTAGAATTACGTCTTTAGAACCTCTACCTAAAAAGGTTGAAAAACCAGCACCAACACCAAAGCCTAAAAAAGTATTGAAACAAACCAAACAAACCAAAGGCGACTTAGAAAATTGGTGGTTGGGGCTGGAAGAACAATGGCAAAAAGCATTTAATAAAGCCGTTTTTTCCAGAGGAGAATCTACAGAAACACCGAATACAGAGGAATTAAAAGCGTTGCTAAAACGTACGAAATTGGAAATTATAGGCGAACGCATATTTTTCTCCAATTTCAAACGCTTGAGTTTCTCTTTGACCAATTTATCGGGTTTACAAGAACTCCAAAACCTAAAGGAAATCAACCTTTCTGGACATGATTTGGTAAGTTTAGATGGCTTAGAGCATTTAAAAAAATTGGAAGTCATCAATTTTACCAGTAATTCTATTTCAAAAATTAATGGAAAACACCCTTTTAAATCAATAAAATCCTTAATTTTGAGAGACAATCGATTGGAGAATTTGGAAGGGATTGAAAATTTTGAGCAATTAGAATATCTAGATTGCTCCAATAACTCAACATTGAAAGCCTTAAACGGTGTACAAACACTCAAAAATCTACAAACTTTCCATATTGGTTATATACCAAATCTATCAAAAGAAATCAAAGCGATTGAAGCATCAATGCCTCAAACCGTTTTCCGTGATTATTAAAATTGATAACTCATTAGCACAACAATCACACTAAAATTGCATTATAATGAAAGCCCTTGTTCACTTTGTGAATGAGGGTGTTTTTTTAATTGGAACTTAACTCCAAATGAATAGAAAAAAACTTACAATTCTTTTTTGGAATATCAATGAGAAACCTTTAGCTTCTCAAATTATCAACCTTATTCAAACACGTAATATTGACATTATAATATTAGCGGAATGTCCTTTAAATTACGTAACTATATTAGAGTCTCAAATAAAGTCTTTTGGATTTGACCTTTCACCAAATGAAGATTGTCCAAAAATCACAATTTTCAGTAAAATAGCCCATGTTGATTTACGCCCCATCTTTAGTTCTAATAGAATGACTTTACGATTATTAAAATTCAATGGACATCAAGTTTTTCTAAGTGCCTTACATCTACTCTCTAAAGTAAATACTAATAAGATTCAACAAGCTGCAGAAAGCTATAAATATGTTAAACTAATTAGAGATTTTGAAGAACGCTCAAATAATTATAAGACAATTATAATTGGAGACTTTAATATGAATCCTTTTGAAGAAGGAATGGCAAACTATGCAGGCTTCAATGCTGTTATGACAAGAGAAATAGCTAGGAAGAATGAAAGGGTTGTTCAATATCATAATTATATGTATTTTTATAACCCTATGTGGAGTTTATTTGGTGATTTAAATAGAGGGGTATCAGGAACACATTATTATAAAGATGATTATCAATGGCAAATGTACGATCAAGTATTAATCCGCCCTCAATTAATAGAAAACTTTGAGCCTGATAACCTTCACATATTAACAACAGATGGTCAAGTGAACTTTTTAAAGGATGATGGTAAAATTAATACAAATATCACCTCAGATCACTTACCTATTACATTTTCATTAAACTTATAAAATTATGTCAATTGTTAAAATAACAGATGAGATAGAAGACTTGTGGGGTGACTTAAATTTTATTAATCCACCTAAAATAAAAAGTCCTTTAACGATTTTAGAAGAGCAAGGACAATTACTTTTGAAAAAAACCAATGGATTATTAGAAGGCGAAGTTTATAGTTTTACACATCCTTCATCTAAAACCGTTCATTATGTCTTTTTAATCAAAGCAAAAAAGATCGACTATAAAACAAGTTTATTTCATACAGTTAGACCACTAAGTCAAATGTATCCTTACCCTGTAGAAGTTTCTTGGCCTAGAGGAAATAACGATGAACAAATAGAAAAAATTACAACTGAAGAAGAGTACATTAAAAAAGTTAAATTTATTTTACAACATCAAAAGACAAAGGATTTATTACATCGTTTGGCGAGTCAAATGGTATAAAAAGTATATTTAACTAAAAGAACTAGAGTTATCAATAGTTTACATAATTCCTAATTCAAAAATGTATTCACTCAACTGCAAAGGTAAATTACTAGACTTATCCACGCCAAAAGTTATGGGCGTGCTGAATGTAACACCTGATTCCTTCTATGATGGTAATCGCTACACTTCTACGGAACAAATTTTACAACAGGTTAGTAAAATGCTCGAAGAAGGAGCGGATATTATTGATATCGGCGGTATGTCTTCTCGACCAGGTGCTGCCATTGTTTCAGTAGCAGAAGAGTTAAAAAGAGTGATTCCTGCCGTAGAAATCATTAGCAAACACTATCCCGATGCCATTATTTCTATTGATACCATTCAATCCGAAGTAGCGAAACAAGGCATTGCCGCAGGCGGTCATATCATCAATGATATATCCGCCGGTCAATTTGATGAAAAGCTTTTTCAAACTATCGGAGAACTTGGTGTTCCCTATATGTTGATGCACATGCAAGGCACACCTAAAACCATGCAAAATAACCCCGATTATAAAGATGTAGTGTTACAAATTATCGACTTTTTAGTACAACAAGTTGCAGAATTACGACAATATGGCGTCAAGGATATTGTCATCGACCCTGGTTTTGGCTTTGGAAAGTCATTAGCCCATAATTATCAAATCTTAGGTCAACTTCATAATTTAAAAATATTAGAACTCCCTATATTAGTCGGCTTATCTAGAAAATCTATGATTTATAAAGTCCTAAAATCCACCCCTGCCGAAGCCCTAAATGGCACAACCGCCTTAAATATGTTAGCCTTACAAAATGGAGCGAATATATTACGGGTGCATGATGTAAAGGCAGCAGTAGAAACCATTCAGCTTTGGCAAACTTACGCAGCAATAAATAGGTAGCACAAACATTCCTGTTTGTAACCCCCAAAAAGCGGAACGCTTAATATGATGATTTACGAATATTATGAGGATGATTTTTTTAAAAACCCATGATAAGAGATAGCTTTATTTTCGTAACTTGTTCACTCATTTCAATCACAAAAAACCAATCATTATCAACAACAATAAAGATATAGAACAAAAGCATACTGGGGCTGGAGATAATATAGCAAGAGATAAAATCGTGCATTATCATAATAGAAACAAAAAAATCCTAAAACACCTCGGTACTATCCCAACCTTTCCAGAATACTTTATCGGACGAGATGATGAAGTCGAAGCCGTACATCAGCGACTCACAACGCAGCAAAATATCCTACTCCTAGTCAACGGACGAGGAGGCATAGGCAAGACGACTTTAGCCTCCAAATATTATTATCAATATCAAAACTATTATCAGCACCTAGTTTGGGTCTTTTCAGGGACTTCTATTGTAGAGGCACTCTTGACGTTAGCATTTCCATTAGGGGTAGAATTTCCACCACAAGCGAATCCAGAACAGAAGCTAAATATCCTACTCCAAACCCTACTAGAACTCCATAAACCCTGTTTACTCATTATCGACAATGCCAATGAATTAAAAGATATTCAAACCTATTACAATAGATTATTGGCGTGTACCAATTTCCACATTCTACTTACCACAAGAGTAAATAAAGAAATACCCAACACTACATTTTATAAAGTAAAACCATTAGAACCCAAAGCCGCTTTACGCTTATTTAAAAAGCACTATCCCGAACATACAAATACAGAAGATGACCTGTTTTTTCAAATTTATAAAGCCGTCAATCGAAATACCTTGATTGTCGAATTATTAGCTAAAAATTTAACGAATTTTAACGATGACCTAGAACAAGACTATCCATTATCCAAACTCGTACAAGAGATTAATAATAATCTACTCCAACTCTCTAAAACCGATACGGTACAGACTTTCTACCAAACCAAAGATGGAAACCCCAGAACAGAAACACCCGAAAATATAATAGCCGCCATGTATGATTTAAGTCACTTAACCGATATAGAAAAATACCTACTCGCGAACCTGTCTGTACTCCCTGCGGAAAGTTTACCCTATCATCGACTTAAGACCTTACTCCAACAAGAGAACTTAAATAAGTACCTAAAAGGACTATATGATAAAGGTTGGTTAGAATATGATAAGAGCAGTAAAAGCTTTAGAATGAGTCCTGTGATACAGGAAGTAGTGCGATTGAAGGGTCAACAATTACGAGAAAATTGTCAGGAATTAATTGATAATATTGAAAAAGAATTACAACAAGACCAACTACATCTTGATAATTATAAGCATTCAACGATTTTAGTTCGGTATGCTACTTCGATTATTGCTAATTTTCAAAAGCCAGATTTTGATATAGTAATTCTCTGTCAAAATATTGGTAATTTTTATATTGAAACGGGTGATCTGAGTAATGCACTCACTTTTTATTTAAAACAAACCGATATTTCTAAAGTATTACTACAAAAAAAACCACACGATACAGATTTTAAAAACAGCTTGGCGATTTCGTACTCAAAATTAGGCAAGACCCATAGTTCCTTGGGCAATTTGAACAAAGCCTTAGAATTTTTTGAAATACGTTCTACATTAGGAAAAGAACTGTACGATTCCTATCCGAATAATGTGGGCTTTAAAAACGGCTTGGCGATTTCGTACTCAAAATTAGGCGAAACCCATAGTTCCTTGGGCAATTTGAACAAAGCCTTAGAATTTTTTGAAATACGTTCTACATTAGGAAAAGAACTGTACGATTCCTATCCGAATAATGTGGGCTTTAAAAACGGCTTGGCGATTTCGTACTCAAAATTAGGCGAAACCCATAGTTCCTTGGGCAATTTGAACAAAGCCTTAGAATTTTTTGAAATACGTT
>CAYLSF010000559.1:0-5270 GCA_964385675.1 uncultured Saprospiraceae bacterium | reverse complement strand
ATAGAATTAATTTTTTTCTTATTAATTACTATTGATTACTATTTTTTAACAATTAAAGAACTTTTTTATGAGTAACTTATCATTACCGTTACCCGAACAATTTGTCATTGTTTCAGTAAGTGAATTGGAGCAAATCATAGAGGGTAAAATGCTGTCAGTTATTAGAGCAGAAAAAGAGCGTCCTAAGTGGCCCAAATATTTAAGACGTTCAGAAGTTGCCAAATTATTAAACGTGAAGCCTACAACGATTGACAAGTATCGTTATAACGGCAAAATTGAACGTCTCACTGTTAACGGGGGTCCTCGTTACGACCGTGATAAAATCATCAAGGATTTTCATCTTGAAATTTAATTCAAGTTTCTTTTTTACTGACTTGAAAAACTTGATTTTTCTTATGGCACGGAGACAAACAACTGACACAAAAGTAACATTGAAGCGACTTGGGGAAATTGCTTATGAGTTAAAGTGTAAGCAGTTTCCCAATGTTCCCACTTATGCAGTCGTAAAGCCTAAATTCTCTGACAAAACGGCTAACGGTCTGACTACTTGTATTCTTTTCTATCTGAACCATGTTGAAACATCCTGTTTTGCTTACCGAGTGAATAATACAGGCATCTATGATGCAAGAAAAAAAACTTATAGGACCTCGAATACTGTCAAAGGAATTGCAGATATAACCGCAGTTCAAAACGGTAAATTCTATCAAATAGAAGTGAAAGCCGGGAGAGATAGACTAAGTGAACATCAAAAGAAATTTGGTCAAAAGGTACATCAAGCTGGGGGCGTTTATCTCGTTGCCAAATCCTTCAACGACTTTAAAAAAAAATGGAATAATAGGTTGCAGCCCGTCATTCCATTTTGATACTAAAATTGTTGAAGAAATTAACTAAAATTAAAATACAGATACAAATGCAAGATACAAAAAAAGGGTATCATTTACAAGAAAATAGTACAATTGATTATATGGATAATCTTTGGGTATTAAAAGACAATTCAACCTTGCTAAATGATATACAAAACATCCAAAAAGATGAAAATCTAAAGGATAAATCAAAGAGTATAATAACTTATATCATAGTCCATTACACACATTACCCAATTTTAGCAAGTAAGGTAAGGACTGAATTAAAACTACCTACTAATTATACTAAATATTTCAATGAGTTAATTGATGTAGGATATTTAAGGCGACTAGCTAAAAAGGGCAAAGCAAATGCAACTTACTATCAGGCGTCATCTATGCCATTGTCAAAAGAAGAATGGTTAATGTTTGATAGTCCGTACTTTCCGAAAAAACTTAATATAAGTCCTCAAGACAATATTCCTAACAGGTTTAGAAATTTCATGTTTGATGAAGGGTATGAGCCAGTCGGAGTATCACAAGAAATAAGCGAAATTTATAAAGATGCTTATTTCGAGGCTCATGATCGTGATTTTAGTTTTCAACGTAAAATTCATTTTCTTAATGATTTGAAATACATTTTCATTGAGATATATTCTGCAACAGATGGAGAGTTAGACCGCTCATTGGTCATTTTAAGCGACTTCTTAAAAAAAAGTCATAAGAAGTTTAAAAATCGGGCAAGTGCCTTGACACCTAAATTTCTTGTAAGTTATATTGATACCTACATTTCAAACGGTTTCAGATACTTAAAAGACTTTAAGTGAGAAATATGCAACTAATCACAGTCCTTTTATTAGTTTATACAATTGTAGTTACTAAACACCCACACTATGAATTTAGCTGTTTTTCACAGTAACTTTATACAATTGTATAAACTGTTTAAGACCGTAGTTTATACATTTGACAGTCCTTAGTAAGATATTATATATTACTAGACACGGAACGTGTCTTTGTCATACTGTTTTATGAGTTGCTACGCAACGTCATAAAAAGTATGACTCCTTTGTTTTTCAAAATTATTCTTTAATAAACTTATTATAAGAACTTACTAAGGACTGTCAAATGTATAAACTTACTGTGAAAAAGGTCAAAACTCAATAATTGTCATTTAGTATTTTATATACTTGTAACTAAAATACTATTTCCTTAAAAAAAGTGAGTCAAGCATTTATTTTACTTGTAACTAAAATACTATTTGCCTAAAAAATTGATTCAATTATTTACATTACTTGTAAGTGAAATATCATTTATCGTTTAACAGCATACAAGTATTTAGTTTACAAAGTAAATAAAATACTAATTTTCAACCTTCAGAGAGTATTTAGTGAGTAATCGACTATTTTAATCATTAATTGATTATTTTTATGATTCCAAAATTTTCTAATATGCTGCAAAAAAAAGAAGGAGAGTTATTCACACCATCCCAACTGTCAAAAGAATGTTCGTACACACCGCAAGAAATCGGCACGCTCGTAAGATTAGGATTAGTAACAGGGCGTAAAATCGGTAGAACTACACTTGTAGATAAGGATAGTTTTATGAAGCTACTTGAATTTAGAGGTCATGTTAAAGGCTTATCTATCATTTGGAATTAACCTGTTTAGTTATGGAGTATATCTATCACGGAGATAAGTTTGCAAAATTCACTCATTCGAGATATTTAAAACAGCCGTGTAAAGCCGTCAGAACCGATTTGGACAAATGTATAAGGAAATATGCTCGTTCAATTTTTAGATGGCTCAAAAGCCGTTATTTTGGCTCGGATGTTACGAAGAATCAAAAAGTAAGTCTAAGGAATATTAGACTGCATACTGCTACAAATGGAGCAAGGAACAGCAAAAAGTTAAGTCTGTAATTTTATAATTTACCTATAAATTACGGACGTAATTTTGATGTAATTCTCACGTAACAAAAAACGTCTGGAGTTTTACTGTCCGTAAAATAAAAGTTACGTCACTTCTACAAGCTAATTGTGAATACTCCATTACAATTACTTACCCATATCATTGAAAATTTGATTTTCACCTAATCTGATAGCGTTCTGTATAAGAAATTATAGTTTATACTTTTATGAAAACTGACTGTGAACCATTCATAAATCTCAAAAAATCAATACCTTTATTCCAAACAGATTAACCATGAGACAGAAACCCGTTGTACTCGCTATATTTTCCAATGATAAGAATAATTGGCTTTATTCCTTAGATAGTGAGTCAAAGTACATACAACAAGGTCTTGAAGCCTTAAATGATGATAAAATAACAGTTGTTGCTATTCATTGTGATACTATTGATGAAGTACAAGCTAGAGTCAAAAAATATAAAGGTAGAATTGCCTTGTTGCACTTTGCAGGACACGCCGACTCTAACCTTCTACAATTGAGTCAAGAAAAAGCCTACACCAAAGGACTTGCCCCAATGTTAAAGGATATTGATGTAGTTGTTTTAAATGGTTGCTCTACTGAAGGAAACATCAAGTGGTTACATCAAAACGGTGTAGAAGCCGTTATTGCCACAACGCAAGTCATAGGCGACTACAACGCCCTAAAGTTTGCAACAGGCTTTTACAAGCGATTAGGAGAGGGTGACAGTCTAAGAGATGCTTTTGTTGAATCTTTGCTTAAACCGCTAACAAAACAGGAACAGGTTGAATATAGTAATGAAACCAAACGAGGCTTTACTTTTAAGGAATTAGATGAATATGATGAAGTAACGAACCAATGGATATTGGATTATGAACCCAAAAATAAAGTCATTAAAGACTGGCGATTATTGAACAGGCTAACGGGTGCAAGATACCGTTATCAACAAGAAGGTGAAGGCAAATATATTGCTAAAATTAAAGAACGCTACAATACCATTAAAGTGTTGGGAATGACTGAACCAACCCCTTTAGACTCGTTGTATGTACGAATTAATATTTTAAAGAAAATTACAGAACGATTTGGGTCTAGTGTTGAGGAGCTTGAAAAACAGTTTAAAAAAGGTAGTCGCTTTTTAAGTTCTACTAGAGAAACAGTAAATGGTGAGGATGTAGCCAATAAATATGACAAGCTACTTGTGTTAGGAAAGCCGGGAGCGGGTAAGACGACCTTTTTAAAGTATTTGGCTTTACAAAGTGTCAATAATAGAATTAATAATAAAAAGGGGTTAATTCCAATTTTTATGATTCTAAAGCAATATGGAGACTCTAAAAAATCATTAATAGATTTCATTCTAAATGAATTTAAAATATGTGGCTTCAAACAAGCAATTGATTACCTTCAGCAAGGATTAGAAGTAGGTCGATTTCAAATATTATTAGATGGATTAGATGAAGTTACGCAAAGTGAAAAGGATAGGGTAATACAGGACATTATTAACTTCTCAGATGAATATAGTAACAATCAATTTATCATTACATGTCGAATAGCTGCCTATAATCATTCCTTTGAAAAATTTACAGATACAGAAGTTGCCGATTTTAATAAGGAGCAAATTGAAAAGTTTATCACTAATTGGTATCAAAAAGAGCCTAATATAGGTGTTGAATGTTGGGATAGAATAAATAGTGATGATCAACTTTTAGAAATAGCAAAAAGTCCTATTCTTCTGACCTTATTAGCAATCAATTATGATGATAGTTACGATTTTCCATCTAATAGAGCTGAATTATATGAGGAAGCTATTGATACGTTATTACGAAAATGGGATTCTACAAGGCGGATTAAAAGACATCAATTATATAAAAACCTCTCAATCAAAAGAAAAGTAACTTTATTTAGCAAAGTGGCGTTTACCACTTTTGAACAAGATAAATATTTTCTACATGAGCGAATTTTAACTAAAGAAATTGGTTCTTTTATTAAAAACCTACCCAATATTGAGGAAGACAAGCTACTTTTTAGTAGTAAAGAGTTATTACATAGTATTGTAGCCACACACGGTATTTTTGCACTTAGAGCTAAAAAAATCTATTCTTTTTCACATTTAACTTTTCAAGAGTATTTTACAGCTAAATTTATTGTTAGTAATTATGCTGAATATATACCTGTTATTGTAAATGATTACATGAATAATGACAAGTGGTTAGAAGTGTTTAAATTAGTAAGTGGACTATTAGAAAATACTGATACCTTTTTTGAATTGATGAAACAACGAATTGATAAAATGGTATTAGAGCATGAAGAACTACAAAATTTTTTAAAAGTTATAAATAAAGTATCAACATGGAATACTATCAGAGTTGAGCAATATATTATTCAGGAAGAATATAAAGACAACAATTGGATAACAAAATTGTGGAGCATGCAACAACATTTGACTAGTATTTCTGCAAAATCGCGCACTGCATCGGTTGTAACGGCATCAATGCGCTCAACCGTTT
>CAYLSF010000558.1:0-5277 GCA_964385675.1 uncultured Saprospiraceae bacterium | reverse complement strand
CAAATATAATTTTTAAACCGAAGTTATTTAAAATTAAGTAAAAATCGTAAGGTGTTATTTTAAGCCTAGATTTTAAATCAATAGAATTTTCCTCTTTGTATATTCTACAGTTAAAACCAAATTTTTTCAAAATCAAACCAAAAAGTTTATTTTTTACCAGAATTCCTGTAATTTCGATTTTATGTATGCCATAGTTGATATAGAAACCACAGGGGTTAGAGCGAATCGAGATCGGATTACGGAAATTGCCATTGTAGTGCATGATGGAAAGCGAACTTTAAAGACTTTTGAAAGTTTGGTGAATCCAGAAGTTTCTATTCCATATAACATTACGCAGATTACTGGAATCTCCAATGAAATGGTAGAGGATGCCCCGAAGTTTTATGAGATTGCTAAGCAAGTAGTCAAAATGACAGAGGGGACTATTTTTGTGGCTCACAATGTAAATTTTGATTATGGTTTCATTAAGGAAGAGTTTGCAAGGTTAGGGTTTACGTTTCGACGGAAAAAGTTATGTACTATTCGATTGGCAAAGGTTGCTTTCCCCGGGCGTAGATATTATAACCTTGATGCTATGATTCGCTTTTTGAAATTAAAAGTAGATCAACGCCATCGAGCAATGGGAGATACGCTAGCTACGGTAAAATTGTTTGAAGCCATTTTAGCTAAGAATACAGAAGATGCCATGGAAAATATGATTAACCATGGTGTACAAGCCTCTAAACTGCCCCCTAATTTTACTTTTGAAAAATTGCATGCTTTACCTGAGGCAGTTGGAGTATATTATTTTCATAATAAAAGTGGGGAAGTGATTTATGTGGGGAAAAGTATCAACATCAAAAAACGCATTATGGAGCATTTCGCTAATAATACACAAAAGGCTCAGCGAATGCAAAAAGCGGTACACGACATAACGTATGAAATTACGGGAAGTGAACTAACCGCTTTATTATTGGAATCTCATGAGATTAAATCTATTAAACCTCGTTATAATGTTGCTCAGAAACCTCGAAGTCGAGGATATTGTATTTTTTCGCATGAAGATGAGGAAGGGTATCTTAGATTGAGTGTAGCTAAACAAAAAAAGACCTTAACCGTCGTCTCTGAACATACTAATCGATCAGATGCTTTGGGAACGTTACGAATGGTTCAAAAAATGTATGAACTCTGCGAAAAGCGTAATACCTTGAATGCCATTACAAGTCCTTGTTTTAATTATCATTTACAACAGTGTCATGGAGCCTGTGCAGGAGAAGAACCTGCTTTTTCCTACAATCAACGAGTAAACGAGGCGATTGAGCGATTGCAAGAAGGCTATTTTGAAAAAGATTATTTGCTAGTGGAGCAGGGCAGAAGTAAAGATGAATTAGCAGTAATTTTAATCGAAAATGGAGAGTATAAAGGTTTTGGATATACAGATACCGAGAGCGGACAATCCATAAATGATTTAAAATCGGTGATTCAATCGTATGCTCATAATCGAGATGTAGTTAAGATTATTGGCGGCTATATGAAGACCAAAAAGAAGTTAAAAGTAATTGAGTTGGAACGAATACAATAGTTAAATCCGAAATCACAAACCACAAATCCCATACTGAAAGCTATGGTAACTAAACATTAACTCAATAAATCCCTACGAATACTCCATTAAACGCTACGTTTATCATAAATCAAACCCCAAAAGGAACTTTACACACATCTCTTTAATCGTATTCAATTTTATAATATGGATATTAAAATTTATATTTAAAAACATCATTATCAACCAATACAACTATTAATCAATGAAAACTAGAACTAAAACAAAAACAAGACAATCCTTAATTCTTATCTATTGTTTATTATTATCAGCATCTACTTTTGCTACAAAACAGCTTAACGAAGAAAATAGCCAAGTCACTTTTGATTATAAAACAAAATTAATTCAAGCGTTAAATCCAGTTTTACAAACCAAATATTACACAATACAAGATGGTAAAATTGCTAAAAATGAGGACACGATTATTTTAAATGCTAAAGGAACATTTTTTTCTATACCCGATGTAGATATTACTACCAAGTTTTCAAAGGAAACGAAAAAGGTTATTACAATTAAAACCAAATTCTCTCCAAAAACTAAGTTAACTTCTCGTGCCTTTAAAGGGTTAACAGGGAAGTCTTTGAGTCAATATTATCCTGAAACATTGTATAAATATTTTTACCTCAAAGGTTTTGAAATAGATTATGAATATAACACCAAAGACACCACAAATGAAGTAAAACGCTTAGAAGTCCAAATGAATGCAGGAAAACCGTGGCAACCTTTTAATCGCTTAAAATCCTTGAGTATTCAAGCAGCGACAGGTACATTTATCATTGATAATTTTAATACAAAAAAGGAATACGAAGGTTCAGTAGCAGGACGTATGAAAATTGGTTCTACTACAATCGGTGTAAGTGGTATAATGGATAAAAAAGATTACGAACTAAGTGCAGACATTAAAAAACTATCTATCACAACATTAGTAAAATCTACTTTAGGGGCTACTATTTTTCAAGGGGTTTCAATGCCAAAAAGTATATTTAATCTAGCCATCGAACAAGGTAAAATGACTATAGTTCCTACTCAAAATAAGTTAATTGTTAATGGTAAAACTACCATTGGTCAAGCGGAAGTGAAAATTGCTCCATTAAAAAAGAAGAATAATGAAATGAGTTATGTGGTCGGTTTTGCGCCACCCAAATCGTTTCCTTTTGAAAAAATACATAGTAGTCTTAAACCTTTAAGTAAATTAGAACTGGATAATGCTGCCTTTGTGATGGCATCGCACAAAAGCAAATTTGATGATTTAGGAGTTTTTAAAAAACTGAACAGTACACCAACCATCAAAAAAGGTCTAACTTTCTTAGCAGCCTATGATTTAAGACCATCAGGATTGAATAATCTACTAAAAGTCAATAACATTATTGTAAAATCTCATATACCCGAAAATCCACAGCAGTTTATGTTAGTAGGTGATTTGGATATGAAAATCCCCATGAGCGATAACCTTGAGTTTAAGCGAATTCAAGTCAATATATTGCCCAAAGACTTATCGGTAAAAATTGGAGGGGAATTAGGTGTAAAGGTTCAACAAGAGGAATTACTCTTTGGGGTTAAGGGCGGTGTAGAAGGTAAAGATGTGGTATTGAATATGCAGGGCTATATGGATGGTAATTGGGAAAATCCAATGGGAACAAAAGGCGTAGTGTTGACAGATGTATTCTTACAGACTGGAATTAGTTTTAAAACAACACCCATTCCGTTACCTGAAATTGCCATTTCTGGAAACTTAGTGGTGTCTGATTTTGAAGGGGACGCTACTGTAGCCATGAATGCCAATAATCCTTTGGAATCTATGCTCGATATTGGGTTTAATAAAATCAATATTTCGGATCTTGTAGAAGCTTATACCACTCCTAAAATCAAGAAAAATATTCCCAAAGGAATTAGGACAAAAGTATTAAACCTAGGCCTAGAAGATGCTAGAATGACACTTGTACCTGCACCCGTAGTAATTGATGAAGAAGCGTATCAACCTGGATTTAGAGTAAAAGGAGAGACCACCATTATGGGGCATACCGCAGAAATGGATGTAGAGATTGATTATAAAAACGGTATCAAGGGTTTTGCTACGATGGATCCAATTCGTCATGGACAATATTTTAGCTTTACAGGGGCGAGAGGACAAGCAAAACCTTTTGTACATTTAGTGCTAAAAGCTACACCTGACGCTAAATTT
This sequence comes from uncultured Saprospiraceae bacterium, assembly GCA_964385675.1. Taxonomy (GTDB): domain Bacteria; phylum Bacteroidota; class Bacteroidia; order Chitinophagales; family Saprospiraceae; genus CAYLSF01. The sequence goes on along the minus strand of CAYLSF010000558.1, from coordinate 1,516 downwards.
GAAATTTCTGGAAAAGCAACCGTATTAGGGCTATCTGCCGAGACGTATATTCATTTGCATAATAAAGGGTTTGATATGGAAATGAATGGTAAGATTTTCAACGCCTTTAAAGCACAATTAGCGGTAAGTGGAGGAGATTTACAACAAGGTGGAAATTTTAGGGTAAAAGCGACTTTACAGCAAAATTTCATGTCCTATTTCACAGATAAAGCCTCAAACGCCATTGATAAAGCCACCAAAAACACACAGAAAGGCATCTCTACAGCAAGAAAGGCATTGACAGGGGCTCAGAATAAGTTAAAAGTAATTGATAAAGAGATTCATGCCATGCGTAAGGTAATTAAAGCTGAACGAGCTGAAAAAGATCGTAAAGCAGCAGCCTTAGAGAAAAAACTGAAAGCAGCTAAGTCAAAATTGAATGGTATCAATAAAAGTATAGCAAAAGTAGATGCTAAAATTGCGAAACATAAGCGAAATATTGCTAACAAGAATAAATGGATAAAAGCTGGAAAAAACAAAGCTGCTAGAGCATTAAGAGCTACAAAATCGTCAGTTTATCTATCGGGTCAAACTGCTGCCATAGCAGGACAAGAGTCCATCAAAAAAGGACTACAAGGAACTAAGTTAACCGCCAAAGCAGGAGTAGATGCCGCAAGATTAGCGGTGTTTACTTTTAAGAAAGGGAGAGATGTTAGACCTATTGACGCTGACCCAAGAATGATTGCCATTCATGCGAAGCAAAAAATACCTTATGCTACCATTGAAAGTGCCAAATGGGTGTTAAAAGGTGGCGAAGTTGTAAGTGTTGATACGTTAACCGCTGCAAAATGGATAGTTGATAATGGCTCAAAAAATATTATTAATATCACCTATGCTTCTTTTGAAGGCAAACTAAGTGGTGTCGATGGTGGTGCAGTTTCTTTACACATCAAAGGCACTTACATGAATAAACCCATTGATAAAAAGGTGGCATTTAATTTTAATAGCCCCTTAAAATCAATTGAAAAGTTTGCTAAAAAAATGACTAAATAATCAACAGTCACCGATTTTCATGGATTCAATGCAGCGAAAATCGGTGACTTTAAAATATGGAATATGCTTAACCCTGATCTTCTTATTAAAATAACTTTTGGGATAGTTTTAATTGTTATTTCAACAAAGGCGGAACAAGTGAAATTTGATGTTAACTCTACCGTATTTGACTCTGTTTATCAAGATTCCATCTTACCTAAAAAACGACTTAATTTCCAGCCTGTTTTTAAAGCTAGAGAGGAGAACATAGATGAAGGAATGCCGCCAAGTCCTATTTATGAAAGTGCTAGATTCCCAGGTTGTGAAAATATCAGTGATAAGGAAAAGCGTAATGCCTGTTCTACTCAAAAACTATTGAGTTTTATTTATTTAAATATTCATTATCCTGTAGAAGCAAGAAAAGAGGGCATAGAAGGTGTTGTTGTCACACATATTGAAATAGATAAATATGCCTTGTTAACCACTCCCGATAAATTTAGTCAAA
>CAYLSF010000557.1:0-5278 GCA_964385675.1 uncultured Saprospiraceae bacterium | reverse complement strand
AATTTGAATATTACTTTAACGGTAAAAGGTAGTAAACAAGTAGCTTCTACGATTGAATTAGATAGTAAAGTCGTCATAGTCGATCACAATAAAGATAAAAGTATTTATTTCGTTGAACCGACAACCTAAAAACTAAAAATAAAACCGTCGTTCCGTGCTTGCCTGTCCTCAACTGGATTGGGGAACACGGAACCTCCCAAGCGATTGAGCTGTAAGGTCAAGCATAGTAAAATTCAAAAAGGTCAACCCTTTGAGTCTAACAGCTTAGGAGATTTCTGCCTCCGCAGGAATGACGTTAAGAAAACTCATTAAATTCAAAAAAATATGCTAGGAAGTGCATTAATCGTCACAGCTATTATAATTCCCTTATTTATATTTGGAATAGTTGCTTTTATTCTAAGTTCATATAAAAAAGTACCGCAAGGACAAGCAATTATAAAATCAGGATTAGGTGGTACGGCTGTCTCTTTTAGTGGTATGACCATTGTTCCTGTCATTCACCAAATGGAATTAGTTGACTTAACGATTAAAAAAATCACAATAGATAGACGAGGAAAAGCAGCGGTTATAGATAAAAATCAAGAACCCGTAGAGTTCATAGCCGATTTTATGATTAAAGTCAATGCTACAGCGAGAGATGTTCAAGATGTCGTAATGAGTTTTGGAGCAGCTAATACTTTTAATACAAAAGCAGTAGAAAAACTTTTTAAATCAAAATTTGAAGAGGCAATAGAATCTGTATTAAGCCAACATTCGTTTGAAGAATTATTTAAAAATAGAGAAGAAATCAAATTTCCAATTATAGTAAATATTGGTCGAGATTTAAACGGATTTATGCTAGATGATTTAGCAATTACACATTTTAAAAAAGGTTAGTATTCAAGCTTTAATAGCTTGGGAGATGTTGAATCAAGTTCAACATGACATTAAGATACTCATTTTACAATCATATAAAACACATTTAAAATTAAGTAAAATATGTTAGGAAACGCAATGTTAGTTACCGTCATTATTATTGCCGTTGTTATACTAGGTATAGTGGCATTTATTCTAAGTTTATACAAAAAAGTACCACAAGGAAAAGCTATTGTAAAAACAGGTATGGGCGGTATAGCCGTATCATTTAATGGTATGACCATTATTCCTGTCATTCACAAAATGGAGGTCATGGATATTTCTGTAAAAAAGGTAGAAATATCAAGACTTGGAAAAGATGGATTGATTTGTAAAGATAATATTCGAGCCGATATTAAAGTCGCTTTTTTCGTAAGGGTCAATCCAAAAGAAGATGAAGTAAAAAAGGTAGCTCAAAATATTGGTTGTGAGCGAGCTTCTGATATTAGCACCTTAAATACTTTATTTGAAGCTAAATTCTCTGAGGCATTAAAAACAGTAGGTAAAAAATTCGATTTTACTGAATTATATAATTCTAGGGCAGAATTTAAAAGTGAAATCATCGAAATCATTGGTCGTGATTTGAATGGATATTTTTTAGATGACTGTGCAATTGACTATTTAGAGCAAACGCCTTTACAGTTCTTAAAAGCGGATAATATCTTAGATGCGGAAGGTATCAAAAAGATTACCGAATTGACGGCAATTCAGAATATGAAAGCCAATGAAATTCGTAAAGAAGAGGAAAAGACAATTACCGAGCAGAACGTAGAAGCGAAAGAGGCAATTTTAGAATTGAATCGTCAATTGGCGGAAAAAGAAGAGCGTCAAAAGCGAGAAATTGCGAATATCAAAGCTAGGGAGCAAGCCGAGATTGTAAAAGTCAATGAGGAAGAGACCTTAAAATCGGAGCGGGCTAGAATTGCCAAAGAAGAAGAAGTCGGCGTTGCAGAAGCGAATAAAGAGCGTCAAATTATCGTGGCAGTTAAAAATAGAGAGCGTACCGAAGCGGTAGAAACAGAAAGAGTAGAAAAAGATAGATTGTTGGAAGTCAATGAAAAGCAGCGTATTGTAACGTTGGCAGAAATTGAGAAGGAAAAAGCAATCGAAGAGGAGCGTAAGCAGATTCAAGATATTATCAAAGAGCGTATCTCAGTAGATAAGAAGGTAGCAGAAGAAGAGGAGAAAATCAAGGACTTAAAAGCAATTGCAGAAGCAGAGCGTCAAAAGCAAGTGACCTTGAAAGATGCAGAAGCAGTCGGAGATAGCTTAGTCATTGAGCAAACCAAAAAGGCAGAAGCCGATAAATTAGCCGCAGAAATCATCGCTCGTAAAATGGTGATAGATGCCGAAGCTCAAAAAGAAGCGGCATTGAAAGAAGCAGAAGCTCGTAAAATCAATGCAGAAGCATTAGCCGCAGAAGAAGCAACTATTGGTTTATCTGAAGCACAAGTTATTGAAGCTAAGGCAACGGCTAAAAAACAAGAGGGATTAGCAGAAGCAGAAATCATTGAGAAAAAAGCTATCGCAGAAGCTAATGGTTTAAAAATCAAAGCAGAAGCAGAGCGGGAGTTGGGCTTAGTGAAAGCGGAGATATTAAAAGAGCAAGGTTTGGCGGAAGCAGAAGTTACGCAAAAACAAGGTAACGCAAAGGCGGAAGTCTTAGAAAAGCAAGGATTAGCAGACGCTAAAGTGATTGAGCAAAAGGTCTTAGCCAAAGCAAAAGGCGTAGAGCAAGAAGGTTTAGCAGAAGCGAAGGTAATCGAGCAAAAAGCATTGGCAGAAGCGAAAGGTGTAGAAGAAAAAGCCTTAGCGATGCAAAAGTTAGATGCAGTCGGTAAAGAGCATGAAGAGTTTAAGTTGCGGTTGGAGAAAGAGAAGGAAATCGAATTGGCTCAAATTGCTATCCAAAAAGACTTAGCAGAAGCTCAAGCGATGATTTTAGCAGAAGCATTGAAGTCGGCTAATATTGACATCGTAGGTGGCGAAGCAGACTTTTTCAATAACATCATGAAAGCGATTAATCAAGGCAAAACCGTGGACAAGTTATTGAACTCTAGTCAGCACTTGACCGATGTTAAAAATGCGGTGATTGGCAATGGTAATTTAATGGAGAATATCAAAGGATTGGTCGCAGATTCGGGCATTACCTCGAATGACATCAAAAATTTGACGGTAGCAGCGTTGTTATTAAAGTTGCAAAATGATGGTAACAAAGGTATGGTCGGACAATTGATGGATACCGTGAAGAGTTTGGGATTAGATGGTTTGAATGCGAGTAAATTTTTGTCGTAAAACCACATCACACGAAATAGATAAATCATGGGGCATAAGGTGTTACCTTTGCCCCTTATTTTCCTATAAAATTGATAAATTAGTATTTCAAAAAAAAAGAATATGTTTATCAAAGAAATACAATTAGAAAACTATAAGTGCTTTGAAAATTCGACTTTTCAATTTGAAAAGCAGTTTACGACGATTATTGGAGATAATGGAAGTGGTAAGACGGCTTTGTTGGATGGGATTGCTAGGGGGTTGGAAGGATTAGTAAACGTGTTAAATCCGAAAGAACGTAGTAGAGGATTTAGTAGCTATTTACATGATCATGAGGTACGCTTAATTCCGCATACAATTGGTAGTCGTGCCACCTTGGAAAAAACAAGAGATAATAATATTAAAGTTTCTTTAGCAAATAATATTTCTTGGGGGTTTAGAAATACGCAAGAAGGAGAAGAATATGCTAATAAATTAAGATATCCAGTTGATGATGGGTTACCAATTGATTTACCAATAATTGCCTATTACAAAACAAGTCGTCATTGGAGTACAGAGAAACATGAAGAAATCAAGCCTTCTCAAATTGGCTCTCGGTTAGACACTTATGATACTTGCTTAAATATTTCAACAAGCTATAAAACGCTATTAGAATGGTTTAGCAGAATGGAATGGATAAGATACAAAAAGCGAAAAGTAATTCCAGAACTTAAAGCTGTTAGTAGAGCAATAGTACAAATTCTAAAAGGTATATTAGTTGATAAATCAAAAGAAATAGAGCTTTATTTCTCTCCTGAAAATGATGAATTAATAGTTGATATTGGTGATGGTAAGGAACTTCCTATTCGCCTACTAAGTGACGGTTATCGTAATACTTTAGGAATGGTTGCCGACATTGCTTACCGAATGGCAGAACTCAATCCACATTTAACCACTAATTCACCAGGCATTGTGCTAATTGATGAATTGGATTTACACCTTCACCCAAAGTGGCAACGGCATATTGTAGGCGATTTAAAACGGATTTTTCCAAATTGTCAATTTATCGTAACCACACATTCACCATTTATTATTCAGTCTTTAGAAAGTGGAGAATTGTTGAAATTAGATGATACGCCAGAATTAGAATATGATGATTTTACAAAGAAGAGTATTGAAGACATTGCTGAAGATGAACAAGATGTTCTAATGCCACAGTGGAGTAAAAAACGACTCCAGATGTATGAAGCAGCGAAGGAATATTACCAAAAATTGGAAACCATAAACGGCAATATGACCGAAGAACAACAACAAAAATTAAGAGAAGAACTACAGTTAATTTCTAAACCATTTGCTTCTGAGGTAGCTTATATTGCCTTTTTAGAACAAGAACGATTATTCAAAGAAGCAGAAATAAATCACTAAATGCGTCCTGTAAATAAAGGCGAATACACAGATTGTAATCCGTATCAAGATGCTAGAAATCCATTGATTGATCGAATTGGTGATTATTGTTCATATTGTGAATTAGCAAAGGAATTAGCAGTTGAACACGTTGTCCCACACACTAAAGGAGGAGAAAAATACAAGTGGGAAAATTTCTTATTGGGTTGCCAACATTGCAATGGTAGCAGTAATAAATCAAATAAGAATAGTAGTCGTGAGGGCTATTATTGGGCGGATATACATAATACAGCTTTTGTATTTCAATATTTACCGAATAATACAATTCGCCCTAATTCAAAATTAACTACTGCCCAGCAGCAATTTGCTCAAAACACATTAGCCCTACTTGGCTTAAATCGGTTACCGAATAGCACGAATCCGCCAACGCCAAAAGATAAACGTTGGCAATATCGGGAAGAAAGTTGGGCAAAAGCAATTCGTGCGTTAAATCGTTGGAAACGTGTAAAAACACCAGAAATGCAAGCACAAATAATAGATAGTATCGAACAACATTTTTCCGTTTGGATGACTGTTTTTAAAGAAGAAAAGAGCATCAAATTAGCATTGATTGATAAATTTAAAGGTACGGCGAAGGCATGTTTTGATGAGGAAGGGAATACAGTTGAAAAAATTGAAAGAAGTTAACGTAAACCATTTCATATTCAATAAGATTCAATATGATATT
>CAYLSF010000556.1:0-5287 GCA_964385675.1 uncultured Saprospiraceae bacterium | reverse complement strand
CAATTTTGCCTTATCAGGACAACAACGTTTTGCCTTAGCAAATTTGAATGATTTAAGTCTCATCGCCGCTTTACCAACTAACTCTGGCACATTTGGTTTGTCAATCAATTACTTTGGATTTGATGCTTACAATGAGCAAAAAATTGGACTATCCTACTCTAGAAAATTATTCAAAAAAATAGCAATCGGGGTTCAATTTGACTATCTCAATACACAAATTACAGACTACGGCAATAAGGGGATATTTACATTTGCAGCAGGACTCCAAGCACAACTTTCTAAAAGTATTCGATTAGGCGTTGCTGTTTACAATCCGATTGAAATAGAAATCGTAGCTGGTGAAACTTTACCTACCCTTTTAAATATTGGACTCTCTTATCAACCTTCCTCCAAAATCATGCTAGCTGCCGAAGTCAAAAAGGATATTGACTTACCCACAAGATTGGTCTTAGGGATTGACTATCAATTATTAAATCAATTAGCATTACGATTTGGCGTAGGAACAGCACCTGTTAATTATAGCTTTGGCATTGGCTTAAAGTTGGAGCAATTTACCATTGATATCGCCTCTAAATATCATCAAGTCTTGGGTTTTACTCCTGCCTTTTCGTTATCTTATGGTTTAAATTCTAAACAATAATCCCAATGAATCGAAATCATTTTATAAAAATATTCTTAGTCTCTTGGGGTTTACTTTCCTACTATATCGTAATTGCACAAATCCCAACTGTGCCCAATCCAAATCTAATAGAAGACATCATAGAACAGACCGAAGAAGAAAGTGAATTTGATTATAATACACAATTTGAGCAATTATCCTTTTATGTAGAAAATCCGTTGAATATTAATCAAGCCACTGAAAATCAACTCAACGATTTAGGGTTATTGTCTGCATTACAAGTTCAAAGCATCTTACAATATCGACAAGAAATTGGTAAACTCATCGCCATTTATGAACTACAAGCTATCCCAAATTTAGATTTAGCAACCATTCAAAAAATTCGTCCTTATGTTATGGTCAGTCAAACGCTAGATGATTTCAATGTGTCGCTTAAAGACCAATTAACAAAGGGTACGCACCAGCTAATTGCACGAACCCAACAAGTATTAGAATCTAAAGTAGGCTATCAACTCAATGATTTTCAAACCATTCCCTATCAAGGTAGCCCACAACAATTTTATTTAAGGTATCGCTACAATTATGGTACAAACTTAAGTTATGGTATAACAATGGAAAAAGATGCTGGAGAGGATTTTTTCACGGGTTCAAATCCTCTAGGGTTTGATTATTACTCGGGGCATTTTTATTTAAAAAATATCAATTCCACTATAAAAGCGATTACAATAGGAGATTTTGAAGCCCGATTTGGTCAAGGTTTAATTGCATGGTCAGGTTTTGGATTTGGAAAAGGAGCATTTGTTACTAATATCAAACGAATTGGGCGGTCATTACAAGCCTATTCTTCTGTGAATGAGGTAAATTTTCTAAGAGGTATCGGTACAACTTTAGCTTTAGGAAAAAATGTAGAAGCCACTATTTTTAGCTCAATTCGTCAACGAGATGCCAATATTACAGCTTTAGATACTTCTGATATAGATCCCGATATTTTAGAAATATCATCCCTACAAACTACAGGATTACACCGCACTATCAACGAAATTGAAGACGAAAACGCCATTCAACAATGGACATCTGGTGTACAAGTAAAATATATTTCAAGGAAAGGTCATTTTGCTATTAATAGTATCTATCATCAACTAAATGCTGAATTACAAGTTTCCGCTCAACTCTACAATCAATACCGATTTCAAGGAAATAATTTATTGAATATGAGCTTCGATTATAATTATAGTTTTCGGAACTTTCACTTCTTTGGAGAAACTGCACTGAGTGATAATAATGCTTTAGCGACTACCAATGGTGTTTTAATTGGTTTAGATAAATCTGTTGACTTAGCGTTACTCTATCGAAATTTTGAAAAAGATTTTCATACGCTTTTAACCAATTCGTTTAGTGAGGCATCAGGCACAACTAACGAAGAAGGGATGTACTTAGGTGTTTCTATTCATCCAAACCGACGATGGAATCTATCCATCTATTATGATGCTTGGCGATACCCATGGCTTCGGTTTGGAGTAGATGCCCCCTCGGTAGGACATGAATATTTGATACAGCTAGAACACAAACCCAATAAGAAAACTCAACTATATGCTCGATTAAGACAAGAAGTAAAACAAGTCAATGCGGTTGATAATGATATACCAATGGATTTTTTAGTCAATCGAATTAGAACACAGGGACGATTACATTTTTCAACTCAATTGACAGATGGATTAACGCTAAGGAGTAGAGCAGAAATCAGTCAATTTAAAAGAGGGAATGAACCACAAAAAAATGGCTTTCTACTTTATCAAGACCTCATTTATAAAAAGGGAAATTGGCAATTTAGTACTCGTTATGCTTTATTTGACACAGATGACTTTGATACTCGAATATATGCCTATGAAAATGATATTCGTTTTGCCTTCTCTGTGCCGGCTTATTATTACAAAGGCAATCGTTTCTATCTTAATATCAAATATAAATTACCCAAGAACATTACATTAGAAACTCGATTTGCTCAAACTCGCCTCACCAATCGCTCTACCTTTGGCTCGGGTTTAGAAGAAATTGATGGCAATACGCGCACAGAGGTAAAAGGGCAGGTTTTGTGGAAATTTTGAGTCATTGTTTGTACGTTAAAAACCTTATATTTGTAGAAACTAAAATATTAAATGAAAAAACAATTTAATATAACAGGGACTTGTTATTCTGACGTACATTATATGATGGATAATTCTGCTAAACTTGCTCAAATTATGGAACTGGTTGAGCAAGGAAACTATTTTTCTATCAATCGCCCTCGTCAGTATGGAAAAACAACCATGTTATCTTTTATTGCAGATCACCTCAATCAAACAGAGAATTATTCCCCAATTTCCCTAAATTTTCAAGGTATTGATACCAAATTTCATGAATCAGATACCGCTTTTGGGCAGATGTTTTTAAATGAATTAACCCTATCCTTAAAGTTTCAAAATCCCCAATTAGCCGCATTATTAAAAGGAATAGAGCCCGTAAGTAGTTTAAACGAAGTTTCTGCAATTATTAGTGATTTAGTCTATAGTTCCAAAAAGAAAATTGTCTTACTTATAGATGAAGTGGATGCAAGTAGTGAATATGCTGCTTTTATCAATTTTTTGGGAATGCTACGAGCAAAATTTCTAACTCGTCGGCAAGTGCCTACCTTTCATAGTATTGTATTAGTAGGTGTGCATGATATTAAGAATTTGAAATATAAGCTCCGTAATCCAGAAGAAGCTCAGTATAATTCTCCATGGAATATTGCAATTGATTTTAAAGTAAATATGAGTTTTAACTCAAATGAGATAGAACCAATGCTAGAACAATATTGTAAAGCTGAAAGCATTACGATGGATATTCCTAAAATTGCCCAACGTTTATATTATTATACCTCTGGTTATCCTTTTTTAGTTAGTAAACTTTGTAAAGATATAGTAGATGAAATTCTCATTACTAAACCTCAAAACCAACGTAATCAATGGACAATAGCGGATGTAGAAGCGAGTGTTCGGTTATTATTAAAAGAAAATAATACCAATTTTGATAGTTTGATTGGTAACTTAGAAAATCATAAAGACCTATACGACCTTGTTTATCAAATCGTTATTGAAGGCACTAAGCTTAATTTTAATCAATACAACCCTACTATTTACAAAGGTATTTTGTACGGTATCTTTAAAAGAAATGGACGTATTCGGATTCATAATCGGATTTATGAGCAATTGATTTATGACTATATGACCTCTATTACTTCCATGAAACTTAACCCTGATCATAACTACAGCGAACATTTCAAAACAGAAAATAATGGTTTAGATATAAAAGCTGTATTGTTGAAATTTCAACAATTTATGAAAGAACAGTATAGCGAACATGATAGAGATTTCTATGAGCGACAAGGACGACTTATCTTTTTAGCTTTTTTAGATCCTATTCTCAACGGACACGGCTATGCTTTCAGAGAAGTCCAAACATCTCAAGAAAAACGCTTAGATGCCATTATCACTTATTTTGAGCATCGGTATATTATTGAACTTAAAAAATGGTATGGTGGAAAGTATCATAATAAAGGACTGAATCAATTAGCAGATTATCTTAATATTCATAGTGTGGATAAAGGTTATCTGATCATTTTTGATGATAGAAAATCCAAAAGCTGGGAATCGCAAATGATTCAGCATCAAGATAAAGAAATCTTTGCGATATGGGTGTAAGGTTGATAATGATGATTAAGGGACTTCGCAAAAAATAAAATACGCATTTTACTATGAATTTTTCCTTATACTTCGTTTAATTTTTTTAGAATAACCCGCTATTCGTCAAAAAATGATCCCGATAGCTATCGGGACGCCTAAGAAAAAATTCCTGACGCAAAATTGCGTATCTTATTTTTTTCTTCGTCCCTTAATTCACCAAAAGCCCAATAATCAATCGCCCACTATTATCCATTCCGATTCGCTTAAACCACAATGAGCCGTCTGATAGACCAACACCGTCTGCATTTATTTTTAAATCATTTAAGTTCTGACGAACGATTTTTTTACGCAAAGTCGCTCCAAAAATCATATCGTACTTTTTTAAAAATTCTGCCTTTGATTTAATCTCCAAATACGTTTCTTCTACTGATATTTTTAAATGAGGAAAAGTCAATAAATCCGCAATTTGATTTTTATCATTGCGGCGAATCGCTTGTTGAAACTTTGAAAAATAAGACTCAAATTCAGAAGCCGAGCGAAAAGCCAATTGATATTTATTTTCGCTTTGTTGAATTTCATCGGTAGTTACGGATAAATCCTCAAATTGAGCATAAACATTTCCTACATCATTTAAAAAGTATTGAGACTTGGTCGTCATATTCCAATTTTCCGACTCAAAATCAAACTCTACCTGATTGACTTCTAACACATTATTCTCTTGAAATAGCTTTGAAGTTTTCATATAGGTAACGGCAGACGATTCATACGCTCCCACTTCTATACTAGAGAGTAAGGTTCCATTTTTCGTAAAAGTTAGCATATAATAAAAATCCTGTTGTCCATTCCCATCTAAATAACGCGTAGCAATCAAGGTGCTATAATAAAATGGAAAATCTCCTAAAAGAGCAATTGGATAAATTTTATAAAAATCCTCTAAGGATTCTCTTGGATTCACAACCGAAGAAGC
>CAYLSF010000555.1:0-5288 GCA_964385675.1 uncultured Saprospiraceae bacterium | reverse complement strand
CTGATAGTAATTTCAATTTCATTAACCTATTGATAGGACGAAATAGAATCAATAAGTCACAAAAGCTTTTTAAGTTAAATAAATTTTATCAATATCAAAGCATATTATTCTAATAGTTGAAGTAAAATATAGCATCAAACTATTTTAATATGCTTTTTAAACTTATTTATGGTTTTATTGTAAAAATATATGCTAAACACAACAAGATAAAATTACTAACTTTGTGCTTATTACATGAACAACTATGAACTTCTTTTCATTGAAGTGATAGTTTATGAATCATCAATATTTAAAATAACGCAATGATAAATATTCCATTATTAAAAACAATTAGTGAAACCCCTGGAGCACCTGGTTTTGAGCAACCTATACGAGCAATGATTATTGAAGCAGTCACACCTTTGGTTGATGAGGTGACTGTAGATGCTATGGGTAATGTATTTGCACTCAAGCGTGGAACAGGAGATAAAAAAGTAATGATAGGGGCTCATTTAGATGAGATTGGATTTATTGTTACACATATTGATGAGGATGGTTTTGTACGATTTCATACCTTAGGGGGATTCGATCCCAAAACACTGACCGCTCAACGGGTGATTATACATGGAAAAGAAGATGTCATCGGCGTTATGGGTTGTAAGCCTGTACATTTAATGTCGGCAGCAGAGCGAGGTAAAAAGATTGAGACTAGAGATTTCTTTATTGATACTGGACGAACTAAGGCGGAATTAGAAGGGATTATTTCAATAGGAAATTCTATTACTAGAGAGCGAGATTTAATTCAATTGGGGAGTTGCATCAATGGAAAATCACTTGATAATCGGTTATCTGTATTTATACTTTTAGAAACTTTACGAGAACTGAAAGATGTAGAAGTTCCCTACGATATTTATGGCGTGTTTACGGTACAAGAAGAAGTAGGCATTAGAGGTGCAAGTGTTGCGGCTCAGCAAATTAATCCTGACTTTGGGTTTGGATTAGATGTAACCATTGCGTTTGATATTCCTGGGGCTTCACCTCATGAGTATGTGACTCGATTAGGTAAGGGGGCTGCTATTAAAGTGATGGATAGCAGTTTGATTTGCGATTATCGAATGGTGAATTATATGAAAGAAACGGCTATAAAACATGATATTCCATGGCAACTAGAAGTACTAACCGCAGGAGGAACGGATACAGCAGGTATTCAGCGTAGAGGTAAAAATGGAGCGATTTCTGGGGCGATTTCTATACCGACACGCTACATTCATCAAGTCATAGAAACAGCTAGCATTTCAGATATTAGATATTGTATTGACTTATTGAAGCAATGTTTAGTAGAATTAGACCAATACGATTGGAGTTTTAGATAAGTAGCTTGTTCATTTCTCTGTAGTTCCTCGTAATCCCAATAGCTATTGGGCAATATGAATTGAGATACGAGAAAATAATAATGGCTGTATTGCCCCTAAAACTTAAACCTTAAGTCTAAAATTATTTCATTTTTTTACCGAACTATTTTGGGGTGTTTTACGTATTTTTGTAAAACAACAATACAATTGTATGTATTCATACTTTGATTACAGTAATGAGCAAGATATTCAAGCTCTCGTTCATCAATTTGAAGAAATGAGCTTGAATGGTACGGTGGGCTTTTTTGAAACCGCATCTTTCTTACGATTACTCGATTATTACGAATCCGAATTCAATTTGGAGAAAGCGCATGAAGTTGTTCGACATGCCTTAATTCAACATCCCTATTCAGCTGCATTATATATTCGTAAAGCAGCACTTCTTTTTGAATCTGATCGCCCTGATGCTGCTTTAGAATGTCTAGGCGAAGCTGAAATGTATGATTCTAGTGAATTAGAATTGTATATGCTCCGTGCAGAAATTCTCACTTGGAAAAAACAATACGATGCTGCCCTAGAAGCTTTAGAGACAGCTATGTTTCATGCAAGTAAAAGTGATAAGTATGATGTATTTATCAGTATGGCAAACGTATATGAAGATATGGATCAGTTTGATAAAGTATTTGCTCATTTACGCAAAGCTTTATTGACAAATCCTAAAGGGGAAGAGGCATTAGATAAAATTTGGTTGGCCGTAGAATTATCTGAGCATTATGATGAAAGCATTAAACTGCATAATCAAATTTTAGATATTGATGCTTATTCTTATATGGCATGGTATAATCTAGGTCATGCCCATCTTTGTAAACAAGAGTATGAAAATGCTATCGAAGCTTTTGAGTTTGCTTTTGTCATCAAAGAAGATTTTGAGTTTGCTTATCGTGATTGTGGAGAAGCTTATTTTGAGTTAGAAGATTATGAATCGGCTATTAAGACCTATCAAAAAGCTTTAGAGCATATTCGTCCTGATTCTTCCATTTATTTGCATATAGGGCAATGTTTCGAGGAATTAGAAGATTATCCTTCTGCAAGAGAACATTACTTAAAGGCAGCGAAATTAAATGGTCAGAATCCTGATGTTTTTTATCGCTTAGGAGAATGTTATGCAAGAGAAGAAAGATGGATAAGTGCTGTAAGTTCCTATAAAAAAGCTGTTAAACTTAATAATGAAAATTCCAAATATGTAGCAGGTTTGGCAGAAGCCTACTATCAATTAGATAAGTGTACAGAAGCGGATGTCTTATTCCGTAAAGCTCTAATCTTAGACTTATCTAATAATGATATCTGGGTACAATATGTTAGTTTTTTAGTAGATATAGAGGAATATGAAGAAGCCTATCAAATGTTGGAAGAAGCAGATAAACACTGTGAGTCCATTGAATTATTGTATTGTAAAGTGGCCTGTCTATTTTATTGGGGGCAACGCAAAGAAGCAGCCAACTTATTACTTTTCGCTTTAGAGGAAGATTTTGATATGCATACTTCCCTGTTTGAATTATTTCCCGATTTAGAAAATGAACCAGAAATTCTAGCTGTTATTTCTGGTTACGGAAACTAGCGGTTGAGAATTGAGAATTGAGAATTGAGAATTTTAATATAGAAGTTGTTTAATAATTCGTGACAAAATGATTAGTAACTGCTTGATAGTCAAGACGAAGCTCATTTTTATTTTCGTAGCCAAAGCTACGGGAATAAAAATAGCTGAAGTATTGGCTGTCAATGAGTTGCTAAGCGTTTGTTAAAGAGTTTTTAAACAACTTCATAAATAAAAAATGACCGCTAGAGATTCTAGTGGTCATTTTTTATATTTAAAAGACTCCTTTGTTTGAATATTTTAACTTCCATTAGGCAATTTCACCAATCACTAACTTCCTTTTCTCGCATTCTCCATAATGGCTTTCGTGATTTCGTCAATATGAATAGAGGGAATATCATGCCCCATACCATCAAAAAAGAGCGTTGTAGCATTTGGAATCATCGGAGCATATTTTTCTACATGCTCAAATAAAACTAAGGGGTCAGATTTTCCATGTACAAGTAAAGTAGGAGCAGTAATAGTACCTAATTGAGCATATCTTGAACCCGATTTCTCAATGGCTGCACCATGCTGATCACCAACGGTAGGATTATAACCTTTACGTTTTTTAATCTCATAATAAACCCGTTGAGCAACAGATTTCGTATCAAAAGCATAGTCACCTGAGCCTTTTAATAATCCTCTGATACCAATTCTTGTTTTCAACATATTTATATCTCCTTCTGTACCATATCGTAATAAGTATTTTAAAAATCCTATGGAAAATCCTGTTGGCACTTGCGTTAGTTCTGGATCATTCATATAGCCTGATGACATAATCGAAGTCAAAGACGCAACCCTATTTGCGTGATGAATAGCGATACTTTGGGCAATCATTCCACCCATTGACGCCCCCACAATATGAGCTTTTTCTATGTCCATATCATCCAAAATAGCAATAGCATCTCCAGCCATATCCTCCAAACTATAAGCCGTCTCAGGTGTCCAATCTTTTATCCAACTTGAGCGACCTAATCCTCGATTATCATATCGAATCACTCGATACCCTGCATCCACAAATTTTTCAAAAAAATTAGGTGTCCACGTAATAGCAGTACTACTATATCCCATCACTAATAGAATCGTTCCTTTAGCAGAATCAGAATCATTAAATACTTCATACCAAATATCAATATCTCCTGACTTTGCAATTTTTCCCTTACCGTATTCTAAATTGGGCAAATCACTATTCATCACCTCCGTAATAACAGCATCTGTATCATCAGGTAAAAACGGTGCGGTATTAATAAATGCAAAATACGCTATGACGACAATAGCTACTAAAATACCAAGACCAATTAAAATTTTTCTGAGCATGATAGGATGTTTTTGATTTTATATTAAAGTTGAGACAAGGTGAAGATAAAAATACCATCTATTAAAAACGATTATTCGCTACCTTTGTTTGTAATATTTTATATCCAATACTTGAATTTTACTTATGACACTATATGATCAAATCCAAGAAGCCATTCAGTTTATTCGTACTAAAACAGCTTTTCAACCTAAATATGGAATTATACTTGGGACAGGTTTAGGCAGTTTAGTAGATGATATAAAAATTGAGAATACTATTGATTACAAAGATATTCCACATTTTCCTGTTTCAACCGTACAATCTCATAAAGGGCAATTAGTATTTGGAATACTAGATGGAATACCCATTGTGGCAATGGCGGGACGGTTTCATTATTATGAGGGCTATTCCATGAAACAAGTCACCTTTCCTGTTCGTGTGCTAAAGTTTTTAGGAATCGAGCATATTTTTATATCAAATGCCTCAGGTAGTACGAGTCAACATATTCAAGCGGGAGATATCGTTTTTATCAATGATCATATTAACTTACAACCCGAAAACCCCTTAAGAGGGACAAATGACGAGCGATTAGGTCCTCGTTTTCCCGATATGCTAAATACCTACAATAAATCGCTTAATAAAAAAGCAATGGAGATTGCTCAACAAAATGGGATTAGAACACATGAAGGAGTTTACGTAGGATTACAGGGACCTAATTTAGAGACACCTGCCGAATATGCTTTTCTTCATAGAATCGGAGGAGACGTGGTTGGTATGTCCACTATTCCAGAGGTTTTAGTAGCCAAACATAGTGGGTTATCTATTTTTGTGGTTTCTGTTGTATCTAATCAAGCTTATCCTCCTACGGTCATTAAAGAGACAACGTTAGAAGAAGTCATCGAAGTCGTAAATGGCGTAGCACCAAAAGTTCAATTAATTGTAAAGGAATTATTAAAATATTGTAATTCAAAATGACTTTGTTGCATGGCAATAAAAAAGAGAGTGAAATTAGATAAGTTTGTGT
>CAYLSF010000554.1:0-5289 GCA_964385675.1 uncultured Saprospiraceae bacterium | reverse complement strand
ATAAAGTATTGATAACCAGTACTAAAAGTGGCGATCCGAAAATATGCAACTTTGTGCATATATCCTTTTAGGAGTTGTTTAATTTTGGGTACTACCAACCACAAAATTAAGATAAAAAATTAAGATGGATTATTCCGTGTGATAAAAACTTTTAAAGTGTACTAAAAGCAATATAATTATTAATTATCAAGTCGAAGTAGCCCGATCCTTAGTCAAATAAACCCCTAATAAAATCATTACCATACCTAAAATATGCCATATTGTGATAATTTCATCATCATATAAGCCAAATAGAATCGCCGTAATCGGAATCAAATAACTGACCATTGAGGCAAATAAGGCATTGGTCATTTGGATAACTTTTAGGAATACAATCGTTGCCAATACGGTACTTAACATGGCTAACGTCATTACACTAAACAAGGAGGTATAACCATCGGGGTGGGTTTGAAGCGTAGTTAGGAAATCCGTATTAAATAAATATAATAAGGCAAAAGGACCAACCATCAAAAACGCAATTGGACTAGAGGTAAAAGGGGAAATATTTTGTAAGTCTCGCTTAATAATCACCGTACTATAACCATAACATACACAAGCGAGCAAGGCAAATAAGCCATACCAATTATTGCTATTTTCATCAATCTGTTGACCATATAAAATCAATACTGCCGTACCAATTAAGCCAACAATTAAACCTAAGATTTTTCTTTGAATTACTTTTTGATGTAAAATGATAACTCCAAAAATAAAGACCATCAATGGCGTCAAAGAATTTAAGACACCAACCAATGAACTATCCATTTGAGTCTGTGCAATCGGATATAAAAAAGCAGGAATCGCATTGCCGAAGGTAGCCATTACCAGTACGCCTTTCCACTTCGACCAATCCATCTTTTTAAGCTGACTCGGCAGCAAAGGCATCATGATAAACATGGCAATACTAATCCGAAGTACTGCCACTTGATCCCAAGAAAAGGCTAACAAAGCTCGCTTAATCAATATAAATGAACTCCCCCAAATTATTGCCAAAAAAACCAACAACAACCAAGGTAGAATGGCTTTAATCTTCATTTTTTTGTTTATAATAATTGACGGCTGACGAAATGGTTTCCTCTTCAAAGTCTTTGTTCAGTTCTTGCCACAGCATATCTTTAAGCTTTTTCAAGCCCTGCTGCGTTACTGAAGAAATGAAGGTATAAGGAATATCTTTTGGAATCGTTGGTAGGAGTAACTCTTTGAGTTCTTCGTCTATCAAATCCGACTTTGTAATCGCCAACAGTCGAGGTTTAAAGAGTAACTCTTGATTGAATTGAGCTAACTCATTGAGTAGAATCTTGTATTCTTTAGTAATATCATCCGAATCACAAGGAATCATAAATAGCAAGACGGCATTTCGCTCAATATGCCTTAAAAACCGATGTCCTATACCTTTTCCCTCATGTGCTTTTTCAATAATCCCAGGAATATCCGCCATGATAAAAGACTTATAGGAGTGATAGGGTACAATTCCTAGATTCGGCACAAGGGTCGTAAAGGCATAACTTGCAATTTTGGGACGAGCCGCAGTAATAGAAGATAATAAAGTCGATTTACCTGCATTTGGAAATCCAACTAAACCCACATCAGCTAGCACTTTTAATTCTAACACTTTCCATTCCTCTTTTCCTTCCTCCCCAGGTTGTGCGTAGCGAGGGGCTTGTCGAGTCGATGATTTAAAATGAGAATTTCCTAAACCTCCTCTACCTCCTGCCACAAGAATTTGAGTTTCTTGGTCTTCTGTAATTTCAAAATGGATTTCTCCCGTCTCTGCGTCTTTGGCAATTGTTCCAAGCGGTACATCTAGGATAATATCTTTTCCATTCGCTCCAAACTTGTGATTACCCGAACCAACCCCACCATTTTCAGCAATAACGTGTTTTTTATACTTCAATGGCAGTAGCGTCCACATTTGAGCATTTCCCCTAAGGATGATATGTCCACCTCTTCCTCCATCTCCTCCATCAGGACCACCTTTGAGGGTCATTTTATTCCTCAAAAAATGTGTAGAACCTGCCCCTCCTTTACCCGAACGGCAACATATTTTCACATAATCTACAAAGTTCTGTTGTTCTGCCATTTTTGTTATTGGTTATTGGTTATTGGTTATCGGATATTTGTTCAAAACAACTGATAACTAATAACTGACTTTATATCTTAAATTATATCTTATGTATTTTGAATGAAATAACAGACTGTTTTAGCTTCAGGCTCACAAAACACAAAAAGACTTCCATCGCTCCAAAAATTCATAAAAGATAATTCATCATAATCACTTTCAACATTTCTTATTTTAACTGGTATTTCTCCAAAAGTCATTAATTGACAAACAAATCTCATTATATTTCCAGATTTAGGGCATACTGGTACATCTAATTCTTGAATTTCAAAAGGAATATTTGATACACCAATACAATTCATATCATCTATTTCATAAGTTTTAACCAGTTTAATTTTTCTAGAGTCAAATTCAATGTAAGAATCAGTTGTTAATTCTGTGAACTCACTATCAATTTGATCAGAGCTTTCTGGATATATAATTACTGGTTTAACTTCATTAGTGTAATCTAAGATTAATTCTTCTGCATTAGTATATATAGGATAAATTAGATGAAGTTTGAATGGTAACCAATTGAAGTTTTTATCTGAGTTGTCTAAAAAGCCTAAATATTGAAAGTTTGCAATGAAATTATTTTTAGGATAATTTAATTCATTAGGCTTCTTCCCTCCTATTTGATGCTTTCCCCCTTCGTTTTCTACCAATTCAAAAAAATATTGCTTCATTTACTTTACTAAATTTAACTTTCATAAACTAAATTCAAATAAAAATGCCATTGTACAATTACAATGACACTTTTATACTTCAATAAGTTCAATCTATAAAAATAGTTATCGGAATAATCTCTTAAACCAATATACCATTCATGGATTTTTATTGGATAGCCGCATCAATTGATGTAACTAATCTATCTTTCACTTCTTCCAAAGAACCTACACCATTGACGTAAGCCGTTTTTCCTTTCCCTGCATAATAATCTGCTACAGGTGTAGTTTGTTCTTTATACACTCCAATTCTATTTCTAATGATATTAATATCTGCATCATCTGCGCGACCAGACGTTTTGGCACGATTCAATAGACGTTTTTCCAATTCCTCATCCTCTACGCTTAAAGCAACTAAGGCTGTTACTTGACTCTTTCTTTGTGCTAACAACTCATCCAATGCTTCTGCTTGTGGAATTGTACGAGGAAAACCATCTAAAATATAGCCTGCTACATCTGGGTTAGCATCCATTTTATTTTTTAGCATGCCTACGGTTACTGCATCAGGCACTAGTTCTCCTTTTTCAATATAGCTTTTAGCCTCTAAACCTAATGGTGTGTTATTCCCCATTTCATAGCGGAACAAATCACCCGTTGAAATGTGCAAAAAATTATATTTTTCAACCAAGTTTGCTGCTTGTGTCCCCTTACCGCTTCCAGGAGGGCCAAATAAAATCAATGTAATCATAAATCCTATTAGTTTCTAATTGATTAAAATAGTTCACAAATTTAATTAAACTATCTCATTTCCTTATAAATGAGGATTAAAATGACATTTAAAGTGAAAATGTCAATCTTTGTCATCCTATTTCCCAGCAGCTTTATGTTTATCACAATTTCAAAAAAACACCTTAAAAATGCTCAAATAGTAGAGTGAGTTGTGTTAGTAATGTTTTGATAATCAGATTTTTATTTAACTATGATTCTTTTAGATTTACCTGTTTTTTAAAATAAGAATCAACTATTATCCTCTTTCTCTTTCTTACTGAAATAGTCAATTATTGACTGTTACCCCAAAAAAAACATAAAATTGTTTCGGAGATTGAAGGACATGTTGTACTTTTGAGTATAATAATTTTGAAAATTTTTAAGGGAAACAAAAGGTCAAAAGTGGTGTAAGCTAGGGAAAGAGCAAGATGTTGTTATAAATTTCCTAGTCGTGCGTTCAAATTTATTTGCGAACCCAGTGATGATTTTAAATCTAAACCAAATCATCCATTAAACCTTATTTTCGCTATGACAGCTACGATTACTTACACCTTAATTCTTGGCGTTATTTACGCCAGTAGAACTGCATACAAGCATATTGCAAAATCACTATAAGTTATTTTAATGCAGTTTGTTAGTAATTAGTTTTTAATGATGATGAAACAATTTTAAAGAAAATCACTGGACTATTCGTTCAGTGATTTTCGTTTTTTAGAATATTAGTAATTAGTGACTAGTAACTAGTGGTTAGTTTATAATATTCCAAACATAAAATGTTAAGAGCTAACAATTCATTAGAACAACTAATTACTAATCACTAATCACTAAACACTAAACACTAAATGCAACCACTTCAATCCAAACTAGATAAACTTGTAGAGCGATATAATCACCCTGATTTTATTAAAGATGACCCTATTTCTATTCCTCATCAATTTTCAAAATTACAAGATATAGAAATCATTGGTTTTTGGATTGCTATGTTAGCATGGGGGCAACGCAAAACTATTATCAATAGTGCTAAAAAATTATTACAACTAATGGATAATGCTCCTTATGATTTTATTGTAAATCATGAAGAAAAAGATAGAGCAGCCTTTCTAGACTTTAAGCATCGAACATTTCAACCTATCGATACACTCTATTTTTTAGAATTTTTTCAGCAGTATTACAGGAAAAATCAATCCTTAGAAATGGCTTTTAGCCAATACATTCAACCTGATGATGATCATATTGGAAATGGGTTAATTGGTTTTCATAACCAATTTTTTAGCTTAGATAACGCTCCTCAACGCACCCGAAAACACGTGGCTACCCCCGTCAGAAAATCTACTTGCAAGCGACTTTGTATGTTTTTACGGTGGATGGTGCGGCAGGATAATAAAGGAGTAGATTTGGGTTTATGGACAACTATCAAACCGAGCCAATTACTCATGCCTTTAGATGTACATGTTGATAGAGTTGCTCGTCAATTTGGACTAATTGAACGCAAACAAACGGATTGGAAAACGGTACTGGAATTAACCGATAATTTAAAAGCGTTTGATGCCACCGATCCCGTGAAATATGATTTCGCCTTGTTTGGGTATGGATTGGAATTAAAGAAGAAAGGATAACCTTTAGGGACTAGGAGATGATTAGTTGCAATTGAAATTTAACTATTAAACTTTTGAGATGAATCATTTATCAGTTGACACTTAGTCATTAAAAAAGTTCTTCCGT
>CAYLSF010000553.1:0-5297 GCA_964385675.1 uncultured Saprospiraceae bacterium | reverse complement strand
CTTTTGATTCATTACAGTCAAATGCTATAAAACTTTGGAATCAAAGAAATTATAAAGCTGCCCAATTAAGCTACAAACCATTACTAGAAGAACCTAATATTCTTATATCACGATATTACACTTATTCCCGTTTGTTAATCGCTCAAGACTCTTGTGATTTAGCAAATTTTTATTTATCCAAGACCTATGAGTATCAACTAATGTATGATTGTCAGATAGATTCATCTGGATTAGAATCTTATGATTTCCAACTAATAGATACGAATGATTTTAGTCAAAAAAATACTTTAAACCTATATCATACTAACCTAAAATCAAAATTAGTAGAGCTTCCTTTCATCATAACGGATGATAAAGATGAAGTCGTAAATATCAAAACCATAACATATAATATAGACTCTACTATCATCTATTTTAGCTCGGATATGAAAGGTGGTTTTGGAGGTTGGGACATTTATTACACCACACTAGAAAATGGAGATTGGACGTCTCTACGAAATATGGGCTATCGTGTCAATTCTCATCAAGATGAGTATATCCTCCAAATTATATCCAATCAAGAATTTTATTACACTTCCTCAAAAATTAGAGATGGCTATGGTAACTTTGATATTTATAAAAAAGAAGGAATTGGAGAAACTACAAAAGCAACACTACTTCCTTACCCTTTTAATAGTAGAGTATCCGATTATGGCTTCTATTTTGATACAAATACAAAAAGTGGTATTTTAATTTCTGATAGAGACGAATCTTTAATTTTCTATTTCAAACAAAAATAATGTTAAAAATTGCCCGATTAGGCTTTAAAATCATCTTATTTCTGATTCTATTGGTCATTTTATACCTTAATATCAGTTTATATTATCAGCCCACTTATGCTACTGATGTGGGTAAATACTACAATCAATCCGTCTATTTCCAATTACAATTTTTAAAAGAAGCCTTACGAGAACATAATGCTGGAGGAGAAATGCAACAGCTTTATCCTGAAGGTTTTGTATTTATCAATGCTTTGTATGCCTTAACTTGGGTTGATTTAATTCAAAATTTAACTATACTCTCAGACGTATATCAAGAAGGTATTGCAGAAATCAATTGGGCTTACAATGAAATTAATTCAGAAGATGGTAAAATGATTTTTAATAAAAATTTACCCCTAGAATATGGTGTCTTTTATTGTGGATGGCGAAATTATGTTCTAGCTTCTAAATTAAAATCCCAGCCCATTATAGAACGAGACAGTACAGAAGTCCAACAATTCATACAACAATGCGACAGTATAGCGTATGCTATTTCTAATCATAAAACACCTTTTTTAGAATCGTACTCCCAACAGATTTGGCCTGCGGATAATATGGTAGCTATGGCATCTTTGGCGTTACATGATCAGATATTTCCACCAAAGTATCAATTGATTTTAAGTAATTGGATAAGTAGCGTTAAAATGAATTTAGATGATAAAACTAAATTGATTCCACATCAGACGGACTTAGATAGAAAAGTATTAGAAGGGGCAAGGGGTTCTTCTCAAAGTTTGATTTTAAATTTCTTAAAAGATATTGACCCTATTTGGGGTAAACAACAGTTTGAACAATATCAAGCGTTATTTCTCACCAAACGACTTGGGCTACCTGGGATTTTAGAATATCCTAAAGAACAGGCAGGAACAGGAGATATTGATTCAGGCCCTGTGATTTGGGATGTAGGTGGTTCAGCCTCTATTGTTGGGCAACGTACGATGGCACAGTATGAAAATTGGACGATTTATGAAGGATTACGAAATTCAATTGAAGGCTTCGGAATCGGTTATGTCTCAAATCATAAAAAGCAATACTTATTTGGTGAATTACCGATGGCAGACGCCTTTATTGCATGGAGTAACGCCATAGAAAATCAGTCAAGTCTATATGAATCTACTGTTCCATGGCGTCGTTATTTTCATGTATTGTCGTTTATCTTTTGCTTAGTTCTACTTTATCTCATGTTTGGTAATTTTCGACGATTAAGAAAATTATTCATCCACTAACCGATATAAAACCAAACTAATAATCATAATAACCGTCAATGCAATCCACAAATTTGAAAATCCAAAAGCTTCTGCAAATCCTAAGCCAAGCAATGGCGTAGCAATTTGAACCAATGACCATGTCACCCAATAAAATCCTTGATACTCTCCCCTATTCTCGGGCTGACTCATAGATAAGGCTAAAGACATATTAAATGGCAAAATTAAAATTTCGCCCATTGTCCAAATCGCAATCGCAATAAAACATAGATAAAATGCCGCTGGGAATAAAAAGATCAGAAACGAACCACCCAATAAGCAAATTCCTATCCGAACAGCTTGAACTTTTAAATTCGCTTTCTCTAAGGAATCAATCAAAGGCATTTCAATAAGAATCACTAAAAAACTACTAAAGCCCAGAAGCATTCCAATACTATCTTCTCCAAATCCCCATTCTGTTTTTAAGAAAACAGGTGCAGTGTGAAACCATTGCATAAAAATAAATCCCATCAAAAAAGTAGCAACTAAAAACACCATGTAGTTCCTATTTTGATAAGGAGGAATTAACACTTTGGGTTTAGTTTCTACTTGATACGTTTCAGGTTCAGGCTTTTCTTGCTTTTGCCATTGTTGAATAAATATCAAAAACACAACAGCCGCTAACATACAAGTAAAACCATCTATCCAAAATAAATAATCATATCCCCAATTCACGGCAATCAACCCCGCCACAAAAGGGGAAATACTCATCCCTAAATTAATGGCTAAACGCAATAGCGAAGTACTTCTACCCGTAGCCGAAGCAGGTACATAATTCGCCATAGAAACAATCATAGCAGGTCGATAACTCTCACCAAACATAGAGGTAATCATAATCATGACAAATAGACCATAAAAGGAGGTAAAGGTTTGTAAGCCAATAAAACATAAACCGCCGATAAATAGACTTCCTATAATTACTGCATTCCCTCCAAATTTATCCGCTAAACGCCCTCCCACATAAGTTCCAATCAGCGAACCGACACCAAAAGCACTAGCTAAGAGTCCCGCTTCTTTAAAAGAAAAATTGAGAACTGTAGTTAAATAAACCGATAAAAAAGGGAGAACCATTGTTCCCATTCGATTAATCAAAGTCAAAATAGCTAAAGCCCATACCTCTTTAGGATGATCAGAATAGGCAGCTTTATAGAGTTGAATAGTATAACGAATAGTTGTAGATATGGACATAGGCATAGTTGAATTTGTATGTATTTTATCGATTCTCGAAAGTCGAAAGTCGATTGTAAGTATCAGTTAATCAATCTCAAAAAAGTTCACTAAAACTCAATAATTTCAAAAGCCATTCTATAAAAAATTATAGAATGGCTTTTAAATATTTTGTAGTATAATCAATCAAACCAATTAATCTACATTTCTTAATCTAGAATCAACAGAATAATCGCCTGCACCCTCAAAGAAAAGAATAATATAAGGAATTAGATATAATATTGCCATTTCCATTTTTTTAAATGGATCATCAATATGAACAACTAAAATAGCGACTAACATCGTAAAAATTAATGGAATAACAGTGTAGCGCGTAAATGCACCTATCATGACCAAAAAAGCACATACCACTTCTGCAAATACAACTAAATAAAGCGAAACATCAGAACCTAAGCCTATGGGATCTCCAAATTTTTCTCCATTTAATAATTTATCCAGTTTTCCCCATCCGTGATTTAATAACATTAACCCTCCAAAAGTTAGGCGTAATAGTAACAAACTAATATCTTTCATTTGGTTTTATTTTTATGATAATTGACGAGCGACTTTAATAATCGAATCGTAAATAATCTGTGTTTTTGATAAAACGAATATAGACAATCCCCTTATATTTGTAAGACACTTTGCATGAAAAATAAAATTTTATGACAAATCAACCACTAGCAGAACGTCTTCGCCCTCAATCTTTGGAAACGTACATTGGTCAACAGCATTTGGTGGGTCAAAATGGTGTACTTAGAAAAATGATGCAATCGGGTCGTGTGGCTTCTATGATTTTTTGGGGCCCTCCAGGAGTTGGTAAAACGACACTCGCTAAGATTTTCGCAAAGCAATTAGATAGACCCTTTTTTGAATTAAGTGCTATCAATTCTGGGGTTAAAGATGTGCGGGCTGCTATCGAAAAGGCTAGGAAACAACAATTTTTTAGTCGTCCCAATCCAATTTTATTTATTGATGAAATTCATCGTTTTTCCAAATCTCAGCAAGATGCGCTGTTGGGTGCAGTCGAAAAAGGAATTGTTACCCTTATCGGAGCAACAACTGAAAATCCTTCTTTTGAAGTTATTTCTGCCTTGCTTTCTCGCTGTCAGGTTTATACGCTAAAGCATCTGGAAAAAACGGATTTAGAACAATTACTACATTTAGCATTAACACAAGATACCGTTCTCAAAAATCGCCAAATCACCATTAAAGAAAATAATGCCTTATTTCAATATTCTGGTGGGGATGCTCGAAAGCTACTCAATATTTTAGAGCTGGTTATCAATGCCAATGAATCGGAATCGCTCATCATCACAGACGAATTAGTCACGGCTAATATTCAACAAAACATCGCTCAATATGATAAAAATGGAGAGTTACATTATGATGTGATTTCTGCCTATATCAAATCTATTAGAGGAAGTGATCCGAATGCGGCTATTTATTATTTAGCAAGAATGATAGAAGGCGGTGAAGATGTAAAATTTATCGCTAGAAGATTAGTGATAGCCGCAGCAGAAGATATTGGTTTAGCCAATCCAAATGCCTTATTATTAGCCAATGCTTGTTTTGATGCAGTACATAAATTAGGATTACCAGAAGGGCGGATTCCTTTAGCACAAGCTACTATCTATTTAGCGACTTCTCCTAAAAGTAACTCCGCTTATATGGCAATTAATAAAGCACAAGAATTGGTCAAAAAAACAGGTAATCTATCTATTCCTCTGCATCTTAGAAATTCTCCGACTAAACTAATGAAAAAACTAGGTTATGGTAAAAATTACCAATATGCCCATGACTTTGATGGCAACTTTGTACAAGACGATTATTTACCTAAGGAAATTACCCATACAAATCTCTATCAGCCTCAAAGTAATGCCGCAGAAAATAAGATTTTACAACGCTTGAAAGCTTGGTGGAAGGGGAAATATTATAAGTAATTGCTTGGCTGCTTGGCTGCTTGGCTGCTTGGCTGCTTGGCTGCTTGGCTGCTTGGCTGCTTGGCTGCTTGGCTGCTTGGCTGCTTGGCTGCTTGGCTGCTTGG
>CAYLSF010000552.1:0-5299 GCA_964385675.1 uncultured Saprospiraceae bacterium | reverse complement strand
AGTTAAACCTCCGATGTTTTAAAAACCTCGGAGGTTTAAATTTTCCGAAAGACTTAGCTTTACATTTATAGAACAACTGTATCTTATACAACACATATATAATTATATCTTTTCTAAGTCATTTTTACACGCAACTTAAAACTATTTTAAAAAGTAATAAACTATCAAAACATTAATAAATAACATTTAAGTTATATTAACTTTTTTTCAAATAACTAAAAAAATGGTAATCAGCTATCAATAAATAATTTATTTTCAACAATCTAACTATGTGATTTCGTCCGATTTAACTTGTCCAATTGATTATTAAATAATAATAATCTCAACCTCATAAAACTTAAAATAGGGTAGATAAAAACTAATTAAACATTTATTACCTTGCCAACGCAATAAACAGTACAAGAAACGAATCAATTTAAATGATGCACCAAACTCAAAAAATAGCATGGCTAAGTCTATGCCTCCTTATAAGTATATCCTTACAGGCTCAACAGTACTTATTTGATGCTAAATTATTAACCACAGAAGATGGCTTAGCTAGTCTAGCAACTACGGCGATTTATAAGGATAATAAAGGTTTTATATGGATTGGGACAAATCAAGGACTCAATCGCTATGATGGTTATGTATTTGAGCAATATACTAAAGCAAATCATCACTTAGCTTATGATGACTATATTCGACATCTCTCAGAAGATAATACTGGTAATATATGGTTATATTATTATGAAAAAACAGATAATAAGTCTAGCCTAGATGCTTTAGATATATTTAATCCTATTCAACAAAAAGCAATATCCTTTGATGAATATTTCAAAAATAAAGCTCCTTTTGAACAAAAAGAAATTACTAATGCAACTATTGTGGATAACAATAATCGAATATGGCTTCCTACAGTAGATGGTACTTTATGGCTATATGAAAAAGGGGAATTTAACAAAATATTTCAATTCAAAACTAAAAAGAAAATCTCGCATATTACAGTAGATAATAAAGATAATATATGGTTGAGTAGAGGAAGTGATTTAACCTGTATTAATCCAAAAGGAGTAGTATTAGATCAAGAACAGCTGCCTAATAATATTTCAGATATTTGGATTGGAAAGGGTAATAAAGTATGGCTTACTACCATTTACAGCACTCAAAAATCCAAGAGTGGTTTTAGAAAAATACATTGGGAAAAAATATCAGGACAAAAGGCGAGTCCTATCAACTTAAACAAAAAACTACAAAACTTACCCGTTCAGATTAACATAGAAAAAGAACTAGATGGATTTAGCGTATATAGAGATAGTGAAGGGTACTGGTATATCAGCCTAAGAACGAAAGGACTCCACCTATTAGATTCAGAAGGCAATTGGTTATTTAATTATTCTAACTTACTACCTCGTGATGCTTGGATAAGCCCTAACGCTACAATAGAAGATGGAAATGACCTATGGGTAGCAAGAGGAGGTCTATTAAAACTTTCCAAACAGAAAAATCCTTTTCAATTGATTCATAAACAACAGGCTTTATCGGATTGTAGAGGGATTACAGGAGATGATAAAGGAAATATTTACTTTGCCAATGCAAAATTATACCAATGGAAATTGGGGCAAGAATATGTTCAAAAAATACCAAAATCAGATATTGTAGGCAGTACAGGAGTGCTATTTTATGAGGCAAAAAGTCATTCGTTGTGGAGTAGTTATTATAGTCCATATAATTTAGGGTATCAATATAACTTAAATACCAATGCAATAACACCTTACCAATCATTATCTGAAAAAGCAACATTTGCATTTTCTATCTTACCGAGTCCAGTGGATAGTTTACACTTAGTTGGACAAGATGTAGGACTAACTTATCTTAACTTTGACTCAAAAAAACTCTATCCATTTAAAGGATATAATGGCTTTGACGAACTCGCAACAGCTCGTATTAATTATTTACACCAAAGCACAAATGGCATCTGGATAGCAACGGATAAAGGAATTTATTGGATGCAAAACGGTAAAATAATACAACGTTTTCATCAAGGTTCAAAAGACCTACCATTTGATCATATTCGTCATATTCATGAGGATAATACAGGTATATTTTGGTTAGCCAGTAAAGGAGGGGGGATTATCCGATGGCAACCACCTAAAAACTATCAATCTTCTCCAACTTATCAACAATTCACCAAACAGGATGGATTATCACACAATAATATATATGCCATATATGAAGCCTCCAATAAACTGTGGATAACAAGTGATAGAGGTCTAATGTGTATGAATAAAAACACCTTTCAAGTCAAGACTTACTTAACAGAACACGGATTATCCCACAATGAATTTAATTTTCCTTCACATTATCAAGCCAAAGATGGTCGCCTTTATTTTGGAGGATTAGGAGGGCTAATTACTTTTCATCCCAATGATTTTAAAGATAACTTCACTACGAATACACCTTTAGTAATTACTCGTTATCAGTTATTAGAAGCAGAAAAAGAGGAATTGACGGACTATACACATCATCTACCTACTTCTAATATAATTAATATACACCCTTCTGATAAATTAATAGAACTACAATTGAGTTTATTGGACTATGATGATACCGATCAACATCAATATGCCTATCAAATAGAAGGTTATAGTGATAAATGGACATTAACAGAGGGTAACCTTATCCGCATTACGAGTTTACCCTATGGTAATTATACCTTAAAAATAAAAGGTAAAAACAAAGCTGAAGGATGGTCAACACAAGAACTAACCTTAACAGTCCATGTATTAAGCCCCTTCTATTTACAATGGTGGTTTTTTATTGTAGCATTCTTGACCCTAAGTAGTAGTATATGGATTTTTATAAAAACAAGAGAACAACGCTTACAGAAAGATAAAGCACGACTCGAACAAGAAGTACAACTGAGAACACAAAAGATAGAAGCAGATAAACAAATTATCCTTCAACAAACTCAACAGTTACAATCACTCGATGAAGCCAAAACCCGATTTTTCACCAATATCACACATGAATTTAGAACGCCACTCACCTTAATATTAGGCCCCGTAGAGCAAGTAATCAAAGAAGGTATTCTCCCCAAAAATCGTTCAAGAATGCAGATGGTTCAGCGTAATGCCAAGCATTTATTGGGCTTAATCAATCAATTATTAGATATTTCTAAATTAGAAAGTGGCGAAATGAAAGTAGAGGTCACACAAGGAGATATTGTAGCCTTTACCCAAGAATTTGTAACTGCTTTTGATGCTGTAGCACAAAAAAAATCCATATCGATTCGTTATCAATCAGAAGGAACTGCATGGGCAACCTATTTTGATAAGGATAAATGGCAAAAAATAATTTTCAACCTACTCTCTAATGCCATTAAATTTACCCCAAAGGGCGGACGTATCACCGTGACGCTACGCCAACTACAAAAACCTAAAAACACCATACAACTAACCGTTGCAGATACAGGTATCGGTATTGAAGCTGCACAGTTAGCTACTATATTTGATCGGTTTCAGCAAATCGATAACTCCATGACTCGTTCACAAGAAGGCACCGGCATTGGTTTAGCTCTGGTCAAAGAATTGGTTGAAGTACAAGGTGGACACATTAACGTAAAAAGTCAAGTACAACGAGGAACAACTTTCACCGTTCAAATCCCTGTTTTAAAACCTACCATCACAACAAATGTAGATATACCAATCGCATCAATACCGATTGCTAAGTTACCAACTATACCAGTTCAATCCCCTATTATATCAACCGATATTATTCAAATAGATAAAGAAAACCCCAAATTGACCCTACTGATCATAGAAGACAATGCAGAAATGCGTACCTATATCAAGGACTGTATAGACACCAATATTTATCACATTATAGAAGCAGAAGATGGGGTAGTTGGCATTCAAAAAGCCACTTCGCTTGTGCCTGACTTGATAGTCTCTGATGTTATGATGCCTAATAAAAATGGATTTGAAGTAGTAGAAACCATTCGGAATACCGTGAGTACCTCGCATATTCCTGTAATACTATTAACCGCAAAAACAGCTCTAAAAAGTCGCTTAAAAGGATTTGAACGAGGGGCAGATGCCTACTTGACCAAGCCCTTTAGTCCAGCAGAATTAGCTATTCGCATACAAAAATTGATAGAGATTCGACAGCTCATTCAGCAGCATTTTCAAGATAGATATGTGCCTAAAACCAAACAACTTGGTATCGAAAAAGAAAATACCTTTATAGATCAAGTGCGGAATATCATTTTAAAAGACTTAACCCAAGAAAATCTCAATGGAGATTATATTGGTCATCAAATCGGACTAAGTCGTATGCAACTCCACCGAAAACTCAAAGCCTTAACGAACCAAACGACGAGTCAATATATTCGCATTACTCGACTTGAGCAGGCACACCAACGCTTACAACGTAAAACAGGTAATATCTCTGAAATTGCCTATCAAACGGGCTTTAGTTCTATTGGAAGTTTCTCAAAAGCCTTCAAGCAACACTTTGGTAAAAAACCTTCTGATTTACTACGAGAACAACAACGGTAATATTAAGTGTCAAGTTCATACCGATGGTCATCGGTATGAATTTGACACTTAAAAATATTTTAACCCCGATCTTCCCTAATGTTACACCTCAATAAATATATGTTACACAACAACAAATAATCCTACTGTTAATCAACACTTTATAACAAAAAAAAATCATGTTACAAGACAATAAATAATTGTTACAACTGACCAACGCCTCAAAATAACCGCCGCTTACCTTTGGATTTATAAATAGTACACCCCCTCTAGAGATCGTACCTATTAATTTTTTTATCACTTTTTTAAACTTGTAGTGATTCGTTATTTGATATAGTTCACAGTTAACAGTAAATATATATATAGGTTAAGTATAATTTATCTAATTACCAATTAACCAATAACTGATAACTAATAACCAATCACTACCACCTAAAACTATCCTTTTTAAATTATGAGACAGTTAATATTTTTTGGATCGTATTTGTTATGTTATTTTATCTCTATACAAACATTATCTAGTCAGCCCACTTTAATTAGTGGTAACGTGAATAATACAGGTTCATCGAGCCCAACTAATTTAATAGAAGTTAATGGAAACCTCTATTTCACAGCATTCAATGGCAATTACACGGATATATGGAAATATGACGATCAAAATATTCCTATTAACTTAACTAATAATACAGGGTCAGTAACATATAGTCATTTAACGGAATTGAATGGAAGTTTTTGAGATGAATCAAAAGGACTAAAAAGTAGTTAACACTTTTTGACATAAAAAG